>NZ_JBIRUY010000001.1:0-82534 GCF_044335305.1 Streptomyces sp. NPDC020490
CGGTCCGACAACCGCTCACCCGCAGGCGTCCTGGCCTGCCCCGCCCTCGCCACACGAACAACAACGAGACACAACCACCTAAGTCACCGGCATTGTGGCTAGCCCCGAGGCCGTGAAGGCGGCTGTTCCGGTCGCTTTCCACCACCGGCGTCCAGCTCGCCGACAGGTCCTCCGGCGGACACTCCTGTCGCACACCGGCCCCGGCGGGGAAGCGGCCCCCGGCAGCCACCGCGACCTCAGGCCGGTGCGGCGTCCCCGGCGACGTTGTCGGCGCCGCTCGCTTCCTCCTGGGCCATGCCGAGGAAGCGCCGGATCGCTTCCACCGGCATGTCGAGCTCCTCGGACGCGGACAGCTCGTCGCCGAACACCTGCACCGCCTCGGTGACAGCCACGGCCAGTTCGACCTCTGCTTTGCGGACCTTGGCCTCGGCCTTGTCCACCGTGTCGACCACCGCCAACTGGCGGCGCTGCTTCTCTTGGAGCCTTTGTTTGCGGGAAACGGACTTCTCAGAGTTCTGCACTGTCATGACCAAGATCATAATCAGTCGTGCGCATGCTCCTGAAATCGGCAACCGACCCGCCGTTCGCGGGAGTTCACGGTTCCAGGGCGCGGCGACGGGGGAGCGCCCATGCTCTCCGTCGCGGCCTAGGCACACCGGGCGACCGCGGCGGTGTCTCGGCGGAGGCGGCCAGGGCGGACATCGCAAGGCGGCTCGCCGCCGCGTGAGGCGGTCAGCGCGGTCCGGTGGCCGTCGGGACCCCCGACGGCCACGGACTAGGCTGGTCCGATGCAGGACGAGTACCGCACAGTCGCCCGCGCGGGCGTGCACGAGACCGAGGTCAACCGCTCACGCTTCCTGTGCGCCCTCGCCCCGGCGGCCACCGAGCGGGAGGCCCAGGACTTCATCGCGTCCGTGCGCAAGGAGCACGCGGACGCCACCCACAACTGCTGGGCCTACGTCATCGGCGCGGACGCCTCCGTCCAGAAGGCGAGCGACGACGGCGAACCGGGCGGCACCGCGGGCGTCCCCATGCTCCAGATGCTGCTGCGCCGCGACATGCGGTACGTCGTCGCCGTCGTCACCCGCTACTTCGGCGGCGTCAAGCTCGGCGCGGGCGGGCTCATCAGGGCGTACGGCGGAGCGGTCGGCGAGGCGCTGGACACGCTCGGCACGATCACCCGGCGACGGTTCCGGCTGGCCACGCTGACCGTCGACCACCAGCGGGCCGGCAAGGTCCAGAACGACCTGCGCGCGACCGGACGCGAGGTGCGTGACGTCCGCTACGGCGAAGAGGTCACCATCGAGATCGGCCTGCCGGACGCCGACGTGGACGCCTTCCGCGCCTGGCTGGCCGACGCGACCGCCGGAACGGCCGGGTTCCGACTGGGCGGGGAGGCGTACGGGGACACCTGAGAACCCGGACGAAAGGTGCGCAACGGACATATGTGCGGCGGGATGTGACGGGACGGTTCGACCATGAGCGTCCGTGATGTCAGACCCGGCCGTTAGTCTCGGGGATCATGAGGCTGCTGCACACTTCCGACTGGCATCTCGGCCGGGCGTTCCACCGGGTCGGCATGCTCGGTGCCCAGGCCGAGTTCATCGGTCACCTCGTCGACACCGTGCGCGAGCACCAGGTGGACGCGGTGGTCGTGTCGGGAGACGTGTACGACCGTGCGGTGCCGCCGCTCGCCGCCGTCGAGCTGTTCGACGACGCGCTGCACCGGCTCGCCGCCCTCGGCGTGCCCACCGTGATGATCTCCGGCAACCACGACTCGGCCCGCCGCCTCGGCGTCGGCGCCGGACTCATCGGGCGCGCGGGCATCCACCTGCGCACCGAGCCGTCCGCGTGCGCGACCCCCGTGGTGCTGTCCGACGCGCACGGCGACGTCGCCTTCTACGGGCTGCCGTACCTCGAGCCGGCGCTGGTCAAGGACGAGTTCGGGGTGCCGAAGGCGGGCCACGAGGCGGTGCTCGCCGCCGCCATGGACCGGGTCCGCGCCGACCTCGCCACGCGCCCGCCCGGCACCCGGTCCGTCGTCCTCGCGCACGCCTTCGTCACCGGCGGCGAAGCCAGCGACAGCGAACGGGACATCACCGTCGGCGGCGTGGCCGCCGTCCCCGCCGGCGTCTTCGACGGCGTCGACTACGCGGCGCTCGGACACCTGCACGGCTGTCAGACCATCACCGAACGCGTCCGCTACTCCGGCTCCCCGCTGCCGTACTCCTTCTCGGAGGCCGGCCACCGCAAGACCATGTGGCTCGTCGACCTGGGCGCCGGTGGTTCCATAGCCGCCGAGCGCGTCGACTGCCCGGTGCCCCGGCCGCTGGCCCGGATCCGCGGCCGCCTGGAGGACCTGCTCGCCGATCCGGCTCTCGCCCGGCACGAGGAGGCGTGGGTCGAGGCGACGCTCACCGACCCGGTCCGCCCGGCCGAGCCGATGGCCCGGCTCACCGAGCGCTTCCCGCACACCCTCAGCCTGGTCTTCGAGCCCGAGCGCTCCCCGGAGGACCCCGACGTGTCCTACGCCAGGCGGCTCGCGGGCCGCAGCGACCAGCAGATCGCGGAGGACTTCGTCGCCCATGTGCGCGGCGCCGGACCCGACGAGCACGAACAGGCCGTGCTGCGGGAGGCGTTCGACGCGGTGCGCGCGGACGACGCGGTGCGGGAGGTGGCGCGGTGAGGCTGCACCGGCTGGACGTCACCGCCTTCGGACCGTTCGGCGGCTCGCAGAGCGTCGACTTCGACGAGCTGTCGGCGGCCGGGCTCTTCCTGCTGCACGGCCCGACCGGCGCCGGCAAGACCTCCGTCCTCGACGCCGTGTGCTACGCGCTCTACGGCGCCGTGCCGGGCGCCCGTCACAGCGGCCAGGGCCTCACCCTGCGCAGCGACCACGCCGCACCCGGCACGCGCACCGAGGTGACCCTCGAACTGACCATCGCCGGAAGGCGGTTGGAGATCACCCGGCAGCCGCCCTGGGAGCGCCCGAAGAAGCGCGGGACGGGCACCACGCTCGACAAGGCCCACAGCGGGCTGCGCGAATACGACGCGACCGCCGGCGCCTGGAAGCAGCTCAGCCGCTCGCACCAGGAGATCGGCGAGGAGATCACCCAGCTGCTCGGCATGAGCCGTGAGCAGTTCTGCCAGGTCGTGCTGTTGCCGCAGGGCGACTTCGCGCGGTTCCTGCGCGCGGACGCCGAGGCGCGCGGCAAGCTGCTCGGCCGCCTCTTCGACACCCGCCGCTTCGCCGAGGTCGAAAAGCGCCTCGCCGAGGGCCGGCGGGCCGCCGAGGCCCAGGTGCGGGACGGGGACGCCGCGCTGCTGGCCGACGCGCACCGGATGCAGCAGGCCGCGGGCGACGCCATGGAACTGCCCGCGCTTCGGCCGGGTGATCCCGGCCTCGCGGCGGCTGTCCTGACCGCGGCGGCCGTCGCCCGCTCCACCGCCCGGGAGCAGCTGACGGTCGCCCAGTCGCGCCTCACGGCCGCGGAGTCCGCGCAGGCCGCCGCCGAGCGCGCGCTGGGGGAGGCCCGTGAACTGGCGCGCCTGCAGGACCGGTTCACCCAGGCGCGGGAGCGTGCCGCCCGGCTTCAGGAGCACGCCGACGCCCACCGGCAGGCGCAGGAGCGGATGGAGCGCGCCCGCAAGGCCGAGGCGGTGGCCCCCGCCCTGGACCTCAGGGAGGCCGCCGAGGCCGAACACCGCCGGGCGGCCGGGGCGGAGGCACGCGCGCGCGCCCGACTGCGCGCCGCCGCCGTCACCGGGCAGCCGGCGGACGGCTCCGGGCGGGCGGGGAGCGGTGCCTGGACCGACGGCTCCGAGCACGCGGCGGCTTCCGAGCGGACGCCGGGCGCCCGGGCCGCCGGGCCGGCGGAGGGTGCCGACGGGCCCGCGGCCGGCCCTCTCGCCGACGCCGGCGCCGCGGGCCTCGCCGCCGCCGCACGCCGCAGCGCGGAGGAACTGGGCGGCCTGGAGTCGGCCCGGCGTGCCGAGCGGCGGCTCGCCCAGCTCGTCGCGGAGCGCGCCGGCCTGGACCGGCAGGAGCGCGCCGACGACGAGGTGCTCCAGGAGGCCGACGCCTGGCTGGCCGGCTGGGAGGACGCCCGCGCCGGCCTGCACGGCCGTATCGAGGCCGCCCAGGAGGCAGCCACCCGGGCCGAGCAGCTGGCCGTGCAGCGGGAGCCCGCCCAGCGGCGGCTCGGCGCCGCCCGGCAGCGCGACCAGCTCGCCCGCGACACCGACGCGGCCCAGGCCCGGGCCCTGGCCGCACGGGAACGCGCCGCCGGGGCCCGCGCCCACTGGCTCGACCTGAAGGAGCAGCGGCTGAGCGGCATCGCCGCCGAACTGGCCGCGAACCTCGCCGACGGCGAGCCCTGCGCCGTCTGCGGAGCCACCGAGCACCCCGCCCCCGCCCGCAAGGTCGCCGGGCACGTCGACCGGGAGGCGGAGGAGCGCGCCCTCACCGCCTACCAGCGCGCCGACGAGCAGCGTGCCGAGGACGAGCGCCGGCTCGGCGTCGTCCGGGAGGCGCTGGCCGCGGCGAGCGCCGAAGCCGGTGACACGCCGACGGACCGGCTCGCCGCCGAGGTGGCGGACCTGGAGCGGCGCTACGCGCGGGCCCGTGACGCCGCATCCGGTCTGCACACCACGAGCGAGGAGCTGCGGCGCGCCGAGCACGAACACGAGCGGCGCACCGCCGTGCGCCAGGAGGCGGCCGTACGGGCCGCCGCCCGCGTCGGCCACCGGGAGCGGCTCGACCGGGAACGGGCCGCCCTGGAGGAGGAGCTGGCCCGGGCCCGGGGCGCCGCCGACAGCGTGGCCGCCCGCGCCGCCCAGCTGGAGCGCGAGGTCGCGCTGCTCACCGAGGCCGCCGACGCCGCCCGCGCGGCCGAGGACACCGCCCAGCGGCTCAAGGCTGCCGACGCCCGGCTCGCCGACGCCGCCTTCCGCGCCGGGTTCGACACCCCGCGGGCCGCGGCGGCCGCCCTCCTCGACGACGCGGCCCACCGCGAGCTCCAACGCCGCCTGGACGCCTGGCAGTCCGAGGAGGCCGCCGTGCGCGCCGTCCTGGCCGAGGCCGACACCGCGGCCGCCGCCGGGCGGCCGCCCGCGGACGTCGCCTCCGCGCAGCGGGCCGCGGCCGACGCGGCCCAACACCTGCGCGAGGCGGCCTCCGCGCGCGACGCCGCCGCCCGGCGCTGCGCCGAACTCGACCGGCTCTCCGCCGGGTCGGCCGCGAGCGTCCGGCGGCTCGCCCCGCTGCGCGCGCAGTACGACCGGGTCGCCCGCCTGGCGGCCCTGACCGCGGGCACCTCGGCGGAGAACGAGCGCAGGATGCGCCTGGAGTCGTACGTGCTGGCGGCCCGCCTGGAGCAGGTGGCGGCCGCGGCGACGGCGCGGCTGCGGCGCATGTCGTCCGGCCGGTACACGCTGGTCCACTCCGACGACCGGGCCGGGCGCGGCCGCAGCGGGCTCGGCCTGCACGTCGTGGACGCCTGGACCGGGCGCGAGCGGGACACGGCGACCCTGTCGGGCGGCGAGACGTTCTTCGCCTCGCTGGCCCTCGCGCTCGGTCTCGCCGACGTCGTCACCGACGAGGCGGGCGGCGTCCGCCTCGACACCCTCTTCATCGACGAGGGGTTCGGCAGCCTCGACGACCAGACCCTCGACGAGGTCCTGGACGTCCTGGACTCCCTGCGCGAACGGGACCGCAGTGTCGGCATCGTCAGCCACGTCGCCGACCTGCGCCGCCGTGTCCACGCCCAACTTGAGGTGGTGAAGGGCAGATCCGGGTCGGTGCTGCGGCAGCGCGGTCAGTGACCCAGCGGTCGGCGGGGCAGCGGCGAGGAGTACACGACGCTCGTGGTCACCGAGCCCAGCGTGCCGATCTTGCCCGACACCTCCTCCAGGTGGCGCATCGAGCGGGCGGCGACCTTGATGACGAAGCAGTCGTCGCCCGTGACGTGGTGCGCCTCCAGGATCTCCGGGGTCGTGGCGACGAGATCGTGGAAGGGCTTGTAGTTGCCGGTGGGGTACCGCAGCCGCACGAACGCCAGGATCGGCAGGCCGAGCCGTTCCGGGTCGACCACCGCCGCGTAGCCCTGGATCACCCCGGCCTCCTCCAGGCGCCGCACCCGCTCGGTCACCGCGCTGGCGGACATGGAGACGGCCCGCGCCAGCTCGGCGAAACTGGCCCGGCCCTCCCGCTGGAGGACGTCGAGGATGCGCCAGTCGGTGGCGTCCGGGGAATACACGGTCATGAGCGAGCAATAGCAGGGAGATCCACGGCCGATCAAGCGGAACGCCGGGAATCGTCACTTCAGGACGCCGATCACCGACCGTAGTTTTCTGCCCATGACCACAACCTCAGCCGCCACCGCCACCGCCGCCACCGCCACTGCCACCGCCGTCACCACCGCCACCACCCTCAATCCGGTCCTGCGCGTCCCCCCGGCGTCTCCCGCCGAGGCCGCCGCCCACTTCCGCGCGAGCCTCGCCTTCCACGCGGACGCCTCCGACGTCGCCGCCGCGCTCGCCGCGGGCGGCGACGCCGGGTTCGTCGTGGTGGACTCCCGCTCCACCGAGTCCTGGGACCAGGGGCACGTCCCGGGCGCGGTCCACCTGCCGACCGCGCTCATCCCCGAACAGGCCGAGCGGCTACTCGACAGGTCCGTGCCGGTCGTCACGTACTGCTGGGGCCCCGGCTGCAACGGCGCCACCCGGGCGGCCCTCGCCCTCGCCGAACTGGGCTACCAGGTCAAGGAGATGCTCGGCGGCTTCGAGTACTGGGCACGCGAGGGCTTCGAGTACGAGACCTGGCGCGGCCGCGAACGCCGCCCCGCGGACCCGCTGACCGCATCCGCCGGCGCCGACGACTGCGGCTGCTGACCGTCACGCCGGGGAACCCTGGAGATCTTGGGATCACCGGGCTGTCGTGCGTGTAGGTTCTGCGCCATGGTGCGATACGCGGATCCCGGTGCGCTGGAGTGGGTGGAGTCGGGCGGCGGCCCGCTCATCGCGGTACCGGAGACGGTACTGCCGTTCTGGGCGGGGGCCGACGGCGACGAGACCGCCTCCGACTACGACCGGGCCTGCGAGGTCGACGGCAGCGTCGGGCTGCTCCCGGTCGGGGACTGCGCCGCCCTGGTCCTCGGCGACGAACCGGCCTCGACCGCCTACCTGCCGCAGCACGCCGCCTTCGTACGGTGGTGCGCCGCCGGCAGCGAGGACGAACTCCTCGCCGGTGTGCCCGAAGCCCTCGCCACCGCCGACTGGGAGGACGAGGTCCGCTGGGACGTGCCGGGCCCGGTCCTGCTGTTCGACTCGGCCTGGCCGGGAACCGAGACGGAGCGCACGGACGCACTGCGCGTCGCGCTGGAACCCGGCCGCTACGCGGTGCGCGCGGCCAGTGTCCAGCCGGGCCCGGAGACCTGGCTGGGCCTCGTCCGACTGCGCCGCCTCTGACCCGGGACTTCGCGTGCGGTGCGCGGGCGCGCACCCATCCCCGTCAGGGCCCGCCGGACGATCGACCTGCCTCTTCGCCAGGCCCGTCTCTTCGCCAAGTCCGCCTCGTCGCCAGGCCCGCCTCTTCGTCCGGCCCGCCTCTTCGCGTGGCTCGGCACGGACGACGAGGCGGACCGGATCACGGGCCGGGTGAGCTGGGGGCGGACGCGGTCAGAGGGCGGACAACTCGTCCACCAGGTCGTCCAGGCCCAGCGAGCCCTGCGACAGCGCCGCCATGTGCCAGGCCTTGAGGTCGAACGCGTCACCGTGCCGCTCGCGCGCGTTCTCCCGGCCCAGCAGCCAGGCGCGCTCGCCCAGCTTGTAGCCGATCGCCTGCCCCGGCATGGACAGGTAGCGGGTCAGCTCGCTCTCCACGAAGTCCGACGGGCGGCTGCTGTGCGCGCCGAAGAACTCCTGCGCCAGCGCGGGCGTCCAGCGCTCCCCGGGATGGAAGGGGGAGTGGTCGGGGATCGTCAGCTCCAGGTGCATGCCGATGTCGATGACGACCCGCGCGGCCCGCATCATCTGCGCGTCCAGGTAACCCAGCCGGCGCTCCGCGTCCGTGAGGAAGCCCAGCTCGTCCATCAGCCGCTCCGCGTACAGCGCCCAGCCCTCGGCGTTGGCGCTGACCATGCCCACGCTGGCCTGGTAGCGGGAGAGGTCGGCCGCCACGTGCTTCCACTGCGCCAGCTGGAGGTGGTGGCCGGGCACGCCCTCGTGGTACCAGGTGGAGACCAGGTCGTAGACGGGGAAGCGGGTCTGGCCCATCGTCGGCAGCCAGGTGCAGCCCGGACGCGAGAAGTCGTCCGACGGGGCCGTGTAGTACGGCGCCGCCGCGCTGCCGGGAGGCGCGATCCGGGACTCGACCCGCCGGACCCGCTCCGCCAGGTCGAAGTGGGTGCCGTCCAGCTTCTCGATCGCCTCGTCCATCAGGGCCTGCAGCCAGCGCCGCACCTCGTCGACGCCCTCGATGTGCGTGCCGTGTTCGTCCAGGTGCGCCAGCGCCACCCACGGAGTGGCGGCGCCGGGCAGGACCTTCTCGGCCTCGGTCCGCATCTCGCCGAGGATGCGGTGGAACTCGGACCAGCCGTACGCGTACGCCTCGTCGAGGTCGAGGTCCGTGCCGTTGAAGTAACGGACCCAGCGCGCGTACCGCTCACGGCCCACCACGTCCGGTGCGCCCTCGACCGCCGGCGCGTACACGTCCCGCATCCACTCGCGCAGGGCCACCACGCCCTGCGTGGCCTCGCGAGCCGCCGCGTCCAGGTCGGAGCGCAACGCCTCGGGCCCCGCGTCCGCGAAGTGCTCGAACCAGCCCCGGCCGTCCCCGGCGTCGGCCCACTCGCCGAGCTGCCCGACGAACGTCCTGGTCGCGCGCGGACCGCCGTACAGCTTCCGCTCCAGACCGAGCGCGAGCGACTGCCGATAACCGTCCAGGGCGGCGGGTACCGCGCGCAGCCGCTCGGCGACCGCCGCCCAGTCCTCCTCGGTGGCGGTGGGCGTCACGGTGAACGCCTGGCGCACTCCGTGGGCGGCCGAGCTCAGGTTGCTGACGTCACGTAGGCCCTCGTCCGCCTCGTCGATCGCGAGCGAGGCGGTGAGCCGCTCGCGCAGCAGCCGCGCGCAGCGGCGCTCGACGTCGCTGTCCCCGCCGGGCCGGCGCTCCGCCTCGTCGAGCCGGGCGAGCGTGTCCCGCTTCAGCCGCGCCAGCGCCTCCTGGCCCGCGGGCGAGAGGTCGGGCAGACGGCTGGAGCTCTCCTTCACGCCGAGGTAGGTGCCGATGACCGGATCGAGGGCGATGAGTTCGTCGACGTACGCGTCGGCGACCTGACGGGGCAGCTGGCTGTTGGTCTGAGACATGCGGACCATCCTCGTACGAGGGGCCGCCGCGCGTCACCGGGATTGAGCGGACGGCGTAGGCGGCAGCAGCGGCCCGCAGTCCCACTGCTGGAAGATCAACCGGGTCTCCACCCGGGCCACTTCACGGCGGGCCGTGAACTCGTCCAGGACCAGCCGTTGCAGGTCCGCCATGTCCGCGACGGCGACGTGCACCAGGTAGTCGTCGGGCCCGGTCAGATGGAAGACCGTCCGCGACTCCGGCAGCGCCCGGATCCGGTCCACGAACGGCCCCACCAGCTCCCGCCGGTGCGGCCGGACCTGCACCGACAGCAGCGCCTCCAGACCCCGGCCGAGCTTGGCCGGATCGAGCCGCAGCTGATGTCCGAGGATCACCCCCGCCCGGCGCAACCGGGTCACCCGGTCCAGGCAGGTGGAGGGCGCGACGCCGACCTGCGCGGCGAGGTCGCGGTAGGTGGTCCGGGCGTCGTTCTGCAGCAGCCGCAGCAGGTGGAGGTCCACCGGATCCAGTGCGACGGATTCGGTCATACGCCGAACGTAACACGGGATTCGGGTCCCGGGACCCGGCCGGTGTTCACCCTTGCGCCCATGGACTCTGCGCGCACGGACACCTCGCACGACGAAGCACGCACCGCACCCGGAGCTCCGGCCACCGCACCGAGAGCACTGGCCACCGAAGCCGTCCACGCCGGCCGCGACGACCTCGCCCGGCAGGGACTGCACGCCCCGCCCATCGATCTGTCGACCACCTACCCCTCGTACGACAGCCGGGGCGAGGCCGCCCGCATCGACGCCTTCGCCGCCACCGGCGCCGAACTCGACGGACCGCCCGTCTACGGCCGGCTCGGCAACCCGACCGTCGCCCGCTTCGAGACCGCCCTGGCCCGGCTGGAGGGCACCGAGGCGGCGGTCGCGTTCGCCAGCGGCATGGCCGCGCTGACCGCCGTCCTGCTGGTCCGGGCCTCCCTGGGGCTGCGGCACGTGGTGGCCGTCCGGCCGCTGTACGGCTGCAGCGACCACCTGCTCACCGCCGGACTGCTCGGCTCCGAGGTCACCTGGACCGACCCGGCGGGGATAGCGGACGCGCTGCGCCCGGACACCGGACTGGTCATGGTCGAGTCCCCGGCCAACCCGACGCTCGCCGAGGTCGATCTGCGGGCCGTCGCCCACGCCTGCGGCTCGGTCCCGCTGCTCGCGGACAACACCTTCGCCACGCCCGTGCTGCAGCGGCCCGCCGAGCAGGGCGCGCGGCTGGTGCTGCACAGCGCCACCAAGTACCTCGGCGGGCACGGCGACGTGATGGCCGGTGTGGTGGCCTGCGACGAGGAGTTCGCCGGCCGGCTGCGGCAGGTGCGGTTCGCCACCGGCGGCGTCCTGCACCCGCTGGCCGGATACCTGCTGCTGCGCGGCCTCTCGACGCTGCCGGTGCGGGTGCGCGCGGCCTCCGCGAACGCCGCCGAGCTCGCCCGCCGCCTCGCCGCGGACCCGCGCGTCGCCCGCGTCCACTACCCGCGCATCGGCGGCGCGATGATCGCCATCGAGGTCGCCGGCGACCCGCACGAGGTGATCGCGGGCGTCCGCCTGATCACGCCGGCGGTCAGCCTGGGCAGCGTCGACACCCTCATCCAGCATCCGGCGTCCATCAGCCACCGCATCGTCGACGCCGACGACCGGCGCGGCTCCGGGGTGAGCGACCGGCTGCTGCGGCTGTCGGTCGGGCTGGAGGACGTCGAGGACCTGTGGGCCGACCTGGACCATGCGCTGGGGGAGCGGGCACCCGCCTCGGAGACGGGCACGCTGAGCGGAGCGTCCGTAACAGGGTGAGCGTCCGGCAGGACGGCGAACGGCCCGGCGTCCTTCCGCCGGGCCGTTCGCCGTGGTGCGGTGCGGTGCCGTGCCTCAGCCGCGCGCCCCGCGCCCGCCGGACCGGCCCTCGGCCACCTCGTGCGGCAGGACGGCGGAGCCGATCACGGCCGTGTCCAGGCGGGCCGTGATGACCAGCGTGCCCTCCTCGATCTGGTAGTCGAGGGGCAGGCCGAGGCCGCGCATGGCGGCGACCATGCCGGTGTTGGACGCCTGCGTCACCGCGTACACGCTCTCGCAGCCCGCCTCGATCGCCATCGCCACCAGGCGGCCCAGCAGTTCACCGCCGATGCCGCGCCGCTGCCAGCTGTCCTCGACCAGCAGCGCGACCTCCGTCTCGTCGCCGTCCCACAGCAGATGGCCGAGGCCGACGATCCGCCCGGACGCCGTCCGCACGGCGAGCGTACGACCGTAACGCGGGCTCAGCAGGTGGTTGAGGTAACGGTCCGCGTCGCCGACCGGCCCGTGGTACCGCATGCCGAGCGTCCGCGCCGAGCACCGCTCGTGCATCTCCTTCGCGGCATCGATGTCACGGATGTCGGCCCGGCGCACGGTGATCTCGTTGCCCTCGGGCAGCGTCAGCACGTCCTGGCCGCGCGGCACCCGCGGTCCCAGCCGGGCGTCCAGCTCCACCAGCGCCCGCGCCCGGGCGAACTCGGTCGGGGTGAACGGCAGATACGGCCGTTCCACGGTGATCACTCCGCCCTCCGGCGCCCGCAGCCGCATCACGGTGTCCTCCAGCGCCCCCTCCACGGGAACCCCCTCCGGCGCCCGGCCCCCGCCGAACGGCGAAGCGGGCACTTGGCGGATGGTGCACCGGCCCAGCAACTGCCGCAGCGCCAGCGGCAGTTCCGCCGCGTCCAGCGCGGTGCGGGCGGCCAGGCCCAGCACCCGGGTCGGCGCGTCCACCAGGTCGTGGGCGTCGGCCCGCTCGATCCAGGTGTCGGCGCCGCCGGCCAGCGACACCACCCGGGTGAGCCCGGACGCCGCCAGCTCACCGGGAGCCCGCAGCAGGAACTCGTCCACCGTGCCGTCGGCCAGCGGGTGCGTCTGCAGGCTCAGGATGTCCACCCGCTCGCCGGCCAGCGCGGTGCACAGCGCGGCCAGCGAGCCCGGTTCGTCCCTGACCGTCGTCCGCATCCGCCACAGCGTGCTCTGCCCGGGCGCGGCCTGCGGCGCCGGGGCGGACGGGCCCTGCTCGTCCTGCCCGGCCCGCCGCCCTGTCGGCAGCGGCCGGGCCTCGGTATCACTCGTCGGCGGTGCGTGGCCGTGGCGGCGTGCCCACCATGTGTGGAACCCCGCCGTCCCGGCCAGGGCCAGCGCCGAGATCACCAGCAGGGCCGGGCCGTCCGGCCCGTGTCCGATCAGGTTCGCCACGGCGTCCGCCACCGCGACCGCCGTGAAGAGGGCGGCCAGTTCGACCACGTCCCGCCGCCAGTGGTGCACGGGACGTCCGTGCTTCGCACGGGTCACATTCGACATTTCTCGACTCATGCACCCACTGTGAAGGAGCGGTGTTGCGCGATCGCGAACGCTCTGTGACTGATCGGTAAAGCGCGCTTATGCCCTTTTTGTTGATCTTTTTACGATTGTCTCGCGGTGCGGACGACAGGGCGGGTCACGCGGCGTTCCCTGCGGCCAGCGCGCTGTGCAGCCGACGTGCCTGCGCCACCAGCCGGGAGGAGCCGGACCGCCGCGCCGTCCGTTCCAGGTGCGGCAGCTGCCCCCGGGCCCCGGACCGCTCGGCGCACTCCGCCGCGACGCCCAGCAGATCCGCGAGCCCGCGGGGCGCCGGCCCCGCGCCGTCGGCCGCCCGGTCGCCGAGCAGCGCCGGCAGGGTGTGCCGCAGCACCTCCCAGACCGTGGCGTTCGCTCCCGTGGCGGCGGCGGTGCGCGCCGCGTCCGCCAGCCGGAGCGGCTTCACCGCGCCGTGCCCCGCCAACTGCCCGAGGTCCGCGCCCAGCCGGGCCGCGTCGAGCTGCCCGCGCGCCGCCAGCGTCAGCAGCGCGTCCACGGCCGCGAGCCGGTCCTCCGGGTGCCGCGCGCCGAGCCCGTACGCCACGCACAGGTGCACCGACTCGCCCGCCTCGCCACCGGACTCGGCGAGCCGGGGCAGGACGGCGGCGACGCCCCGGGTGTCCTCCACGGCCACGCCGGACAGCTCCCACAGCATCCGCCCCGCCACCAGCTCGCGCCGCTCGGGGAGCAGGGCCAGCCAGTGCGGGCGTATGCCGTCGTTCCAGTGGTGGCAGTACCGGGCGGCGGCGACCGCGCTGGTCGGCCTGCCCAGGGGACGGAACTCGGCGGGGAAGTCCTCCCGCAGCTCCGGCAGCTCGCCGGCGTCGACCAGGAGGCGTGGCCCGGCGACGTGCCTGCGGGACTCCGGGAGGGCGGATCCGTCCGAGGCCAGCCACCGGGCGAGCCGCTCGCCCTCCGCGGTGCCGAGAGCCGCCGCGCGCCCGGCCGCAGTCGCGGCCGCCGCCCGGTCCGACCGCCGGACCCGCAGCAGCGCCTGCGCGAAGTCCGCCGCCGCGGGCCGCGCGCCGATGCGCCGGTAGGCGTCGAGCCGGTCCACGAGCTCCTCCGGCTCCAGCAGGCCCGTGCTCCACGTCGGCGTCGACAGCAGGAACGGCAGCGGTTCGGTGCGGATCCGGTACGCCACCTCCCACAGCCGTGCGCCGAAGGCCCGGCACAGGGCGCTGTGGGCGCAGCCGTCGGCCGTGGCCCCCTGCTGGACCGCAGCGAGGAGGGTGCCCGTGCCCACACGCCCCAGCAGGGTCGCCAGCAGCAGGTCGACGGCCTGCGCCGGGTCCGGGAGGCTGCGCGTGCGGGCGAAGTAGGTGTCCGGGCGGACGTCCTCCGGATGCCACCAGCGGCGGCCGGCCACCGGGGCGAGCGCCTCCAGGAGGCCGTCGCGACGGTCGTGGGCGTGCCGCACCAGGCCGTCCAGCGCGCGCTCGAACCCGGCGACGTCCGTGCCCGCCGACAGCAGCGCGCTCACCTCCTCGGCGAGCTCCGCCGCCGACCGGGGCGCCGGTTCGAGGCGGAGCGGCCGCGGCGCCGGAGGCAGCACCTCCTCGTGGACCACGGGACCGGGGCCCACCGGGTCGATGCCGAGCACCCGGGCGGCCCGGACACGGAGCGTGGGAATCAACTGTTGGGCAGCAAGCGCAAGTTGTGTCTGTACGTCCGCGGAGTCCGCCTTCGGCAGATGGCGTTCGACCAGCTTCAGCGCCCGCTCCTGCACCTCGGGATCCGGGTGCCCGAAGGCCTCGGCGGCGGCCGGCAGCAGCTCCGCGGCGGCGGACGGGTCCTTGGCGAGGACCTTGCCGAGCAGTACGAGCTGCGCGCGCACGAGCTTCTTCTCGGTGCGGAACAGCACCGCCGCCGACATGTCCGCGAGCTGATGTCGTGTCAGCTCGCCCTCGAGCGCGCGGGACGCCAGCACCGACTGGGCGTGCGCGGCCACCGGTGAGACGGCGTCCGAGGCGAGTGCCAGCCAGTCGGCCGTCCGCTCCCGCTCCTCCTCGTCCGTGAGCTCCAGAGTTCTCAGCAGCTTCAGGAACGCCCGGTGATCGGCGGCCGATCCGCCCCTGAGCAGACGGGCCACGCAGGCTTCGACGACCACCTTCCGGTCGAGGCCGCCGGAGGCGGTGAGCTCGCTCAGCGCGCCGAACCAGCTGTGCGGACCCTCACCGGCCAGCCACTCGAGCAGGCCGCCGATGTCGTCGGTCTCGAACATCGCGGCCACCAGCTCGGGAAGATGAGGTTCCCGACGAAGCCGGCCGGCGACCGTCCCGTGGCTCTTCCCGGTGCCCGCGATGTGCGCCATCCAGCCCCGCACATAGGCCTCGGTCGTCGGCACCGGACAGCCCGAGAGCCGCACCAGGCCCGCCATCAGCTCGTACGGCACCATCGAGGAGTCCGGGCGTTGCGCGAGCCGGTGCGCCAGATCCGCGAGCCAGGCGCGGTCGCGGTCGCCGAGGATGTGCAGCAGCAGGGCAGGCGCCGCCTGCGACCAGCGCATGTCCGCGGCGGTGATCCAGCCGGCCACGGCCGCCGCGCCGGTCTGGCACGCCACCCCGGCCGCGTACAGCGCCGGATAGGCACGGCGGGACGCCGCGTTCCACGGCGCCTTCCTCAGCTCCTTGCGCAGCGCCTTCAACTCGGGGAAGAGAGCGCGCCGCTCGGCGTCCGTCATCTCGTCGAGCAGGCCCACCACCTCCGGCGTCCGGCCCGCCCGCACCGCCTCCAGCAGCGCACTCATCGCACACCCCCGCCGACCCGCGCCGTGTCCCGCTCCGTCGCGGCGCCCCGCCGCACCATCCGCACCGCCAGCGCGTGCTTGCACGGTCCGCGCCCGCCCCGGTACTTCGCCCACCACAGGCAGGTGCAGCTGAGCACCCCCGCCTCGTCGCGCACCCGGTGCACGTGCCCGTCCTCCGCCGTCACCGTGGCGAGGGCGCCGTCGACGGTGACCCCTCCGGCGGCCACCAGCGCCCGGGCCGAGCGCAGTCTGGGGTTGTGGCGCTCCACCCGCTCGGCCTCGTAGGGCAGTTCGCGGTGGAAGTAGGCCGCCTCCGCGGTGTCGTACCCGACGCGGCCCGACGTGCCCAGGCGGACCAGGGCGGCCCGGACCCGCTCGGGCGTGAGGCCCGACGCGGCGGCGAGCTCGGCGACGTCGACGCGGGGCTCCCACGCCAGGAGCACCGAGACCAGCTCCGCGTCCTCGGCGGCCTCGTCGCCGGCGAGCGCGTCGAGGACGCCGCCCTCCCCGGAGAACCCGCGCGAGGCGTCCGGCGACAGCGTGAGCGTGAGCCGCATGCCGGGCAGGACGACCTCCCACGCACTGGCGGTCGCGGCGGCGCCGGCAGCGACCGCGGGGCCGTACACCCGCAGCGCGGTGGCGTGGCGCAGCACGCGCTGGAGCGCCGCCAGCCGCTCCGGTCCGGGCAGGCACACCGCGCCCGGCACCGCCCGCGTGGTCGGCCGCAGCCCGCGGCCCGCGGGCACCACCCAGCGCGGGCCGGCCGACGCGCCCCGTCCTCCCCCGCGGGGCAGGGCGCGCAGGAAGCGGACGGCCTCCGGGGCCGTCAGCTCGGCCCGCAGGTCGAACCCGGCGGCGATCACCTGGGCCTCCGCGAAGCCGCGCAGCCAGCGGTCGGGCAGCGGCACCTTCTTCTCCACGACCGGACCGTCCAGGGTGGTCACGGCCAGCTCCTCCGGCCCGACCCGCAGGTGCAGCGGATCGTCCGTGCCGATCCGGGAGAGCGCCTCACGCAGGGGGTTGTTGACGTCCACGTTGGTCGTGCCGTGCCCCACCTCGCCGCCGTCGAGGCCGGCCTCCAGGACGTCCAGGCGGGCGTAGACCCCGCAGCATCCCGAGAAGGACTCGAACCGCAGCCGGTCGCCGTTGCCCGTCACCACCGGGTCGAGCGACGCCCGCAACTGCGGCTGGTAGTACCGGGCGGCCGCCACGTCCGCCACCGCCAGCAGCCCCGCGGAGGCGACCTGAGGGGAGGTCAGGAAGCCGGCGAAGAACCGCGGATGGTCCGTGGCGCCGGCCGGCGTCGCACCCCGTGAGGTCTCGAGTCCCAGCCGTCGCCCATCAGGCGCCGACTCCAGCACGGAGGGTCGGCGATAGGCCACGGCCTGCAAAGATCGCGTCATGGAAAAACCGTAGAGGCGACCACTGACAATCGGCCCGACCTGCTGGAACGCCCGGCCGGAGGCCGCGGCGCGCGATGTGCGGCAGGGCCGCGCACCGGGGGATGACGCCGGTGCGCGGCCCTGCCGCAGAGCGTACGGGAGTCACTGACCGACCAGGCCCGGCTGCAACACCTTCGTGAACAGCACCGTGCCGTCCTGCTCGCGCAGCCGCACCGTCAGCTCCCCGCTGTCGCCGTCGATGTCGACCTCGCCGAAGAACTGGTAGCCGCCGGCCGGGGAGACGTTCGCCGTGGTCGGCGCCTTCACGAACACCCGCTCCGGGCCGAACGTGCCGTCGAGCGCGTTGGCGGGGAAGGCGCCCGCGTTCAGCGGTCCGGAGACGAACTCCCAGAACGGCTCGAAGTCGGTGAAGGCCGCCCGCGACGGCTGGTAGTGCTGGGCGGAGGTGTAGTGCACGTCGGCCGTCAGCCACACCGTCCCGGTGATCCGCCGGTGCTTGATGTACCGCAGCAGTTCGGCGATCTGCAGCTCCCGCCCCAGCGGCGCGCCCGGGTCGCCCTGCGCGACGGCCTCGATGTTCGCCCTGCCCTCGGTGGTGTCCGGCACGACCAGGCCGAGCGGCATGTCGGCGGCGATCACCTTCCACACGGCACGCGAGCGCGACAGCTCCCGCTTGAGCCACTCCAGCTGTTCGGCGCCCAGGATGCCCTGCGGGTCCACGGTCTGGTCGTCGGGGGAGTTGGCGTTGCGGTACGTCCGCATGTCCAGCACGAACACGTCGAGCAGCGGTCCCTGCCGCAGGACCCGGTACACGCGGCCCTCCCGGGCGCCCGGCCGCAGCGTGGACAGCGGGAAGTACTCGCTGAACGCGCGCCGGGCCCGCGCCGCCAGCACGTCCACGCTCTTCTCCGTGTACCGGGTGTCGGTGGTCGCGATCACCTCGCCGGGGTACCAGTTGTTGCGGACCTCGTGGTCGTCCCACTGGATGACCGACGGGACCTGCGCGTTGAACCGCTTGAGGTTGTCGTCGAGCAGGTTGTAGCGGAAGGTGCCGCGGAACTCCGCCAGGGTCTCGGCGACCTTCGACTTCTCCTCGGTGGTGACGTTCCGCCAGGTGCTGCCGTCGGGCAGGGTGGCCGTCGCCGCGATGGGGCCGTCGGCGTAGACGTTGTCGCCGCTGCAGATGAAGAAGTCGGGGTCGAGCGCGGCCATCGCGCGGTAGATCGTGTAGCCGCCGAAGTCGGGGTTGATGCCCCAGCCCTGCCCGGCGAGGTCGCCCGACCACAGGAAGCGCACGCCGCTGTGGCGGTGGGCCGGCACCGTGCGGAAGGTGCCGGTCACCGGCTCGCCGGTGCGGCGCGGGTCGTCCGGGTCCGCCAGCAGCACGCGGTAGTGGATCTGCTCGCCGGACGGCAGCCCGCGCAGCCGGGTGGTGCCGGTGAAGTCCGTGCCCTCGCCGAGCAGCGGGCCCTGCCACCGGCGCGGGTTGCGGAACGACTCGGTCGCGGAGGTCTCGACGATCATGCGGGCGGGGCGGTCGGAGCGCACCCAGACCAGCCCCGAGTCGGAGGTCACGTCGCCCGCCTGCACGCCCCAGCCCGCCCTGGGACGGCCGGACAGGGCGAACGCCGGGGCCGCGCCGAGGGCGGTGGGCAGGGTCAGGGCCGCCGACGCGGCGAGGGAGCCGCGCAGGACGCTGCGGCGGCCGGGGAACGGACGGTGTGACATGGATGCGCCTCCAGGGACGAGATCCGGCCAGTGTGCGATGCCACAACTACTGGGGCGTCGCGGCACACACGGAAACCACGGGTGAACAACCGGCCGCTGGAGCAAGGGAACCGGCCCCGGTCGCTGGATCGCGTCGGTACGCGAGTCCGGTCGCCCGTGCCGTTCCCGCACCGGTCGTCCAGCGGTCATGTGGAGGCCACGGCCCGGGTTATCAGCGCCACGTCGGCCCGGATCCGCGTCGGCCCGGATCCGCGCGGGTGACCGGTGCGCGTATCCCAGGACCGGCCGCACCTCCCCGTCCCCGGCGGGCCCGGTACGCGCGTGCGTGTGGTCCGCCGTCGGACGCACCGCCACACCGGCCGCACCGCCACACCGGCCGCGGACACGCGCCGCAGGAAGCGGCCCTGGGGGCCGTACCCCCGCGGCGACCGGGCGATGACGTGCAGCCCCGCCGCGATGCCGGCCGCCTCCACGCCGGGGAAGCGTTCCTCCAACGCGGCGACGAGCGCGTCCCGCCGCTCGCGGTAGGCGCGCCGGCAGCGGCGCGGCCGCCGGTCGTAGTCGCCGCGCTCGACGACCTCGTCGGCCAGGGACCCCGGCACCAGCAGCCGGCCGAGCCGTGAACCCGGCGCCAGGGACTTGCCGACCGACCCGGTGCAGGCCGCGCGGTCCGGGTCGAGACCCTGGAGCGCGCCGACGGGGGCGCGGTCGTAGCGGAAGTCGCCGTCGTAGTCGTCCTCGGGGACGAAACCGTCCACGGACCGTGCCCAGCCGAGCAGTTCGGCTCTGCGGCGGTCGGGGGTACGGGCGGTCGTGACGACGCCCTCGCACCAGGAAGCGGCCCGGAGAACGGCGTCGCGCGCTCGGCACCGAGGCGCTGCACGCCCAGCACGCCGCCCCGTACGCCTCGGCCGGTGTGACGGCCGTACCGTTGCCGCTCGACGGGGAGGGCCGTCGCCGCCGCCCGCACCGCGCCGCTCGTCGCGACTGGTTCCTACGGGGCCGACCAGGAGGCGGCGGGGCTCAGCGGCTGCCGTCGAGGATGACGCGGGCGACCAGCGCCGGGTCGTCGTTCATCGGGCAGTGTCCGCAACCGGGCAGCCGCACCAGCCGGGCCCGGGGGATGATCTGCTTCGCGCGCACCCCCTGACGGCGCGGCAGCAGCACGTCCCGGGTGCCCCACGCGACGGTGACCGGGAGTCCCGGCACGTCGTCGGCGAACCGGACGGCGGCGCCCGCCAGGAGGGTGGCGTCGAATCCGGTGGCCCCCGCCAGCGCGAGCGTCTCGGCGACCACGGCCTCGGCCGGCCGCCGGGCCGGACGGGCGTAGATGGTGCTGGTGAGCATCGTCCGGCCGGCCGCCGAGCGCGACAGGCGCTCGACCAGCGGCAGGGGCAGCCGCTGCGAGATCCGCCGCATCGCGAGCAGCACCGCGAAGGCGTACCGCCGCTCGGCCTCCGACCAGAAACCGGCCGGGGACAGGGCGGTGACGGACCGTACGAGCCGCTCCCGGCCCAGTTCCAGCGCGAGCAGACCGCCCAGCGAGTTGCCCGCCGCATGCGGCCGGTCCAGCTCCAGCGCCTCGCAGAACGCGGCGAACACGGCGGTCGTCGTGGGCAGGTCGTACGCGAGCCCGTCCGGCAGGCCCGGTGACGCGCCGAAGCCGGGCAGGTCTACGGCGATCACGTCCCGCTCGGCCGCGAGGATGTCCACCACCGGGTCCCAGGCCTGCCGGTGGTGGCCGATGCCGTGCAGCAGGAGCAGCGGTTCGCCGCTGCCCACGCGGGCGTAGGAGACGGTGACGGGCTGCGGGCCGCGCGGGGAGGGGACCTTCAAGGAGACGGTGGCGGACATGGGGCTGCTCCTCGTGTGGGACTCGCTGTCAGGGACTCGCTGTCTGGGCCGTGTCGGCGGACGCCGTGAGACAGCTTGTCAGCAATTGCTACCGACTGGTAGCCCCCGGACGGTGATGCTCCGGGTGACGATCCGTCCGCTGCGTGGTCATTCTGCTCACGCCACGCGATTTCTTCTGGACACGGCCGGATGTGTCGCATGGGATGGACCGGTGACGACCGAGACCGACACCGACACCGACACCGATGTCTTCGAAGAGCACCGCCCGGTCCTGCTGGGGGTCGCCTACCGCATGCTCGGACGGGTGACCGACGCGGAGGACGTGGTCCAGGAGGCGTGGCTGCGCTGGTCCCGCGCCGACCGCGGCGAGGTGCGGGAACCCCGCGGCTACCTGGTGCGCGTCACCACCCGCCTCGCCATCGACCGGCTGCGCCAGGTCAAGGCGCGGGGCGAGACGTACGTCGGACCGTGGCTGCCGGAGCCGTACGTCACCGACTTCGGGGACACCGTGCCCGACGCCGCCGAGCGGGCCGTGCTCGCCGACTCCGTCTCGCTGGCCCTCCTCGTCGTCCTGGAGTCCCTGTCGCCGCTGGAACGTGCGGTGTTCGTCCTGCGAGAGGCCTTCGCCTACCCGTACGCGGAGATCGCGGCCATGCTCGACCGGGGCGAGGCGGCGGTGCGGCAGCTCGCCGGACGGGCCCGCAGGCACGTCGACGAACGGCGGCCGCGCTACGAGGTCGACCCCGCCGAGCGCCGCGAGCTCACCGAACGCTTCCTCGCCGCCGCGGCCGAGGGCGACCTGGCGGGACTCATGTCGCTGCTCGCGCCGGACGTGCGGCTCGTCGGCGACAGCGGCGGCAAGTCCAAAGCGCCGCTGCGCGTGCTGGAGACGGCCGACCATGTGGGCCGCTTCCTCGTCGGCGCGGCGCGCAAGGGCGTCCCCGACCTGTCCTACCGCTTCCTGGAGGTCAACGGCGGCCCCGCCGTCCTGCTGCTGTCCGCGGGCAGGCCCGACAGCGTGTTCCAGATCGACGTCCTCGACGGACGCGTCCAGGCGGTGTACGTCATCCGCAACCCCGACAAGCTGCGGGCGCTGGACACCGTCGGGCAGTAGCCGGAGCGACATCACGCCGAGAGCCCCCGTTCCACGACGGGGGCTCTCGGCGTCATCCGTGCGACGGAGGATTGGTCTTGACCAAGGGTGGGGGCCGTCCTATGGTCGCAGACAAGTGCAACAACCTTTAATAAACAAGGGCGCTTAAACGCCGCGGGGGGCCACGGCGGATGCGGAGGACAGGGTGGGGACCACGCAGCTGGAAACGGTGCCGGAACCGAAGTACTGGCACCTCAAGACCGTGCTGACCGAGGCACTGGACTCCGAGTTCTCCGTGGGGGAGATCCTGCCCAACGAGCGCGATCTGGCCGCCCGCTTCGGCGTCGCCCGCGCCACGCTCCGCCAGGCCCTCGAGCAGCTCGAACTGGAAGGCCGGCTGCAGCGCCGCCGCGGCGTGGGGACGACCGTCGCGCCGCCGCGCGTGGGCGTGGCCGTCGGCACCGGGCAGCACGCCTGGCCCGGCGCCCCCGGCGACGTCTGGCAGGCCGTCGACTGCGTGCTGGCGGTCCCGCCCGCGGCCGTGGCCGCCGCGCTGGGCACCGCGTCCGACGAACCCGTGCACACGCTGCGGCGTACGCGCGTCTCGCACGGGCAGTCCGTCGCGGCGGAGCTGCTCCACATCCCGGCCGCGTCGGTGCCCGACCTGTCCGCCATAGACACCCCGTCCGGGCCCGCCCGCGCGCGTGCCGTGCTGCGCGAACTGCACCGGCTGGAGCTGGAGGGCCGCGACAGCTCGGTGGAGCTCGGCTCCGCCCGGGCGGAGGACGCCAGGGAACTGGACCGGCTGCCGGGGGCGCCCGTCCTCGTCGTCACCACCCGGTTCCTCTCCGGCGGCCGCAGCGCGGCGCTGTCCGTCGCCACCTATCGCGCGGACACCTGCCGGCTGACCTTCGGCGACTCCGGCGGTGTGGAGATCCACCAGAGCCCGGAGCGAGAGGCCTCCTGAAGACCCCTCAGCCGCGTCGCACCCCACAACCCGCGAGGGGCGCGACGCGGTTCAGCGCCGGGCGGTGACCGGGCCCTCCACCGCGAACAGCTGCTCCTCCACGTGGTCGAGGGCGAGCCGCAGCGCGCCCATCGCCACCGCCGCCTCGCCCAGCAGGGACAGGGTCACCTTCGGCGGGCGCAGGCAGTAGCGCGCCAACTCGCCGCGCAGCGGCTCCAGTACACCGTCCAGGCCGGCCGCCCAGCCGCCGACGACGACGAGTTCCGGGTCGAGGGCCAGGACGAGCGCGGCCACGTCGTGCACGAGCCGCTGGATGAACCGGTCGACGGCCGCGCGGGCCCGCTGGTCACCCTCGCGGGCCCGCGCGAACACCCCGGCGACCGCCTGCTCGTCCAGCGGGTGCAGCGGCTCGTCCGTGGTGGACAGCAGCGTCTCCGGGGTCGCCTCCCGGCCGAGCAGGTGCAGCGCGCCGATCTCCCCGGCCGCGCCGCCGTACCCCCGGTGCAGCCGGCCGCCGATCAGCGAACCCGCCCCCGGGCTCAGCCCCGCCAGCACGAACACCACGTCGTCGGACTCGGTGGCGGCGCCCTTCCAGTGCTCGGCGACGGCCGCCGCGTTCGCGTCGTTCTCCACCAGCACCGGGCACTTGAAGGAACGGCTCAGCCGCTCGCCCAGCCGCAGCCCCGTCCACCCGGGCAGCGCCGTGCCCAGCCGCACGATCCCGCCGGCCTCGACGATCCCCGGTGTCGCGACCCCCACCGCCCGCAGCGAACCGCGCGGCACGCCGGCCCGGCGCAGCAGCTCGACGACCGCCGTGCGCAGCCGCTCCAGGCGCTCGTCGGCCGGCGCGGTCTCCTCGACGTCCTTCGCCTGCGCCCCGATCACCCGGCCGTCCAGGTCGGCCAGCAGCGCGGCCACGCGGTGCGGACCGATCTCCAGCCCCAGCAGATGACCCGCCTCGGCCCGGAACCGGTACCTCCGGGCGGGCCGCCCCTGACGCCGGGCCGCGCCCTCGTCGGCGGCCTTCTCGACGACGTACCCCGCCTCGACGAGCCCCTCGACCACGCCCTCGACGGTGGGCCGGGACAGTCCGGTCACCCGGGTGATCTCCGTCAGCGTCGCGCAGTCCGCGGCACGCAGCGCGTGCAGCACCACCGCGGAGTTGATCCTCCGCAGCAGCGAGGGATCCCCGCCGGTCAGCCGCCCCAACGTCCGTCCTCCCAGCTCGTGCGCGTGTTGGGCGGATGGTACTCGGCACGCCGGGCCCCGGCCAGGCGCGCCCCCGCAGGCGACCGGGCGATCCGGGCGCCGGGCCCGCCCGCACCGGCCGGATCAGCCCGGCGCCACGAACCCCGACTCGTACGCGACGATGACGGCCTGCGTGCGGTCCCGCGCCCCCAGCTTCGCCGGCACGGCGCTCACATGCGACTTCACCGTCTCCGTCCCGACCACCAGCCGGGCGGCGATCTCCGCGTTCGACAGGCCACGGGTCATCAGCCGCAGCACCTCGGCCTCCCGCCCGGTCAGCCCGGCCCGGTCCAGCACGGCCCGGGCCGCCCGGTTGCCGCCCGGGTCGCCGTGGTCCGCGGCCATCCGCCGCGCCGACGCCGGGAACAGCAGCGACTCGCCCTCCGCTGCGCGGCCTACCTGACGCCGATGGCCCTGCTCGCGGCCGGCCTCACCGCCCTGCTGCGCAGCGGCGTCGCCACCTTGAGCGTCCTGATCCCGTTCCTGCTCGTCGTCTCGTTCGTGGTCGGGGACGTCTCCGGCTCGGTGGCGGACCTCCTGCCGGACAAGGCGGGCCAGGTGGTGCTGCACGAGACGTGGGACGGGGCGCCGGGGCCGTGGAGCGGACCGGCGGTGACGGCGCTGTGGGCGTCGGCCGCGCTGCTGACCGGAGCGTGGCGGCTGAACCGCCGGGACGCCTGACACCCCGGGCACGTGCTTGACGATGGCCGCGTGCGCCGGTGGCCGCGTGCGCCGGTGGCCGCGTGCGACGGCGGCCGCGCTTGACGCCCCGCCAATTGTCAGTGGCGGGGGGTTTACTGGACGCCATGGACATCGCGCGGTGCCTCGCCACGATCGACGTGCTGTGCGTCCGGGACTTCCCCGCGGCGCACGGCAGGACCGACGTGGGCAGCGGGGGACCCGGCTACCTCATGGCCGAGTTACTGACCAGCGACGACTTCTGGGAGGACGACGGGACGCGGTGGGAGGAGACGCGGACCCAGTACGAAGCCGACAGGGACGGTCTGACCGAGCGGCTGACCGAGCGCTGGGGACCGCCGCACGCCGTCAGCCTGGCGAGCACCTTCCTGCGGTCCCAGGACGGGCAGGACCCGGCCGAACCCTGGGCCACGCTGAGCGCCCACGTGCCGGACGTACACCTGTGGAAGATACCCGGCACGGGCCGATGGCTCGCCCTCGGCGTGTCCCAGTGGGACAAGGAGCTGCCGTTCCAGCTGCTCGCGGTCGTCACGCCGGCCGACCCGCCGTGACGACCGGTCAGGAGCCCTCCGCCGCCACCCGCAGCCGTGCGAACTCCTGCGCCATCGTCTGCGCCGTCCAGTGCGCGTTCAGCCCGCTCGGATTCGGCAGCACCCATACGCGCGACTCGCCGATCACCCGCTCCTGCGGGCCCACCCGGGCCTTGCGGTCGTCGAACGCCGCCCGGTACGCGGTGACGCCGACCACGGCCAGCCACCGGGGCTTGTGACGGGCCACCTTCAGCGCCAGCCGCCGCCCGCCCGCGCGGTACTCCTCCGCGTCCAGCTCGTCGGCCCGCGCGGTCGCCCGCGCCACCACGTTCGTGATGCCGAGCCCGTACGACAGCAACTCCCGCTGCTCCGACGGCTTCAGCAGCCGGGGCGTGAAACCCGACAGGTGCAGCACCGGCCAGAACCGGTTGCCGGGGCGGGCGAAGTGGTGCCCCGTGGCCGCCGACATCAGACCGGGGTTGATGCCGCAGAACAGCACTTCGAGGCCGTCCGCGACCACGTCCGGTATGACGCGGTCGCGGGCGGCCTCGAGCTGTGCCGGGGTGAACCGGGTCAGAGGATCGCTCCCGGCGTGTAGCCCGCGGCCTCCGGACGCTGCTTGACGATCTCCTCGACGCGGCCGACGACCGCGGCGACCTGGCCGGCGGCGGCGCCGGTGAAGGACAGCTTGTCGGCCATCAGCGCGTCGAGCTGTGCGCGGTCCAGCGGGAGGCGCTCGTCGGCGGCGAGCTTGTCGAGCAGTTCGTTGCGCTCGGCGCCCCGCTCCCGCATCGCCAGCGCGGAGGCGACGGCGTTCTCCTTGATGGCCTCGTGCGCGACCTCCCGGCCGACGCCCGCCCGCACCGCGCCCATCAGCACCTTGGTGGTGGCGAGGAACGGCAGGTAGCGGTCCAGCTCACGGGCGACGACGGCGGGGAAGGCGCCGAACTCGTCGAGCACCGTCAGGAACGTCTCCAGCAGGCCGTCGAGGGCGAAGAACGCGTCCGGCAGCGCGACCCGGCGCACCACCGAGCAGGACACGTCGCCCTCGTTCCACTGGTCGCCGGCCAGCTCGCCGGTCATGGAGGCGTAGCCGCGCAGGATCACCATGAGGCCGTTCACGCGCTCGCAGGAGCGGGTGTTCATCTTGTGCGGCATCGCCGAGGAGCCGACCTGGCCCGGCTTGAAGCCCTCGGTCACCAGCTCGTGCCCGGCCATCAGCCGGATCGTCTTCGCCAGCGACGACGGGGCGGCGGCCAGCTGCACCAGCGCGGTGACGACCTCGTAGTCCAGCGAGCGCGGGTAGACCTGGCCGACCGAGGTGAACGCCTGCGAGAAGCCGAGGTGACCGGCGATCCGCTGCTCCAGCTCGGCGAGCTTCGCCACGTCCCCGCCCAGCAGGTCCAGCATGTCCTGCGCGGTGCCGACCGGGCCCTTGATGCCGCGCAGCGGGTACCGGGCCAGCAGCTCCTCCACCCGGCCGTACGCCACGAGCAGCTCGTCGGCGGCGGTCGCGAAACGCTTGCCGAGGGTGGTGGCCTGCGCGGCGACGTTGTGCGAGCGCCCGGCCATGACCAGCTCGCCGTACTCGCCGGCCAGCTTGCCCAGGCGGGCGAGGACGGCCACCGTGCGGTCGCGCATCAGCTCCAGCGACAGCCGGATCTGGAGCTGCTCGACGTTCTCGGTGAGGTCGCGGGAGGTCATGCCCTTGTGCACGTGCTCGTGCCCGGCGAGGTCGTTGAACTCCTCGATACGCGCCTTCACGTCGTGCCGCGTGACCTTCTCGCGCTCGGCGACGGAGGCCAGGTCGACGGTGTCCAGGACACGCTCGTAGTCGGCGATCGCCGCGTCCGGCACCTCGATCCCGAGGTCCTTCTGGGCCCGCAGCACGGCGAGCCAGAGCTGCCGCTCCAGCTTCACCTTCTGCTCGGGCGACCAGAGCGTGGCGAGCTCGGCGGAGGCGTAGCGTCCGGCGAGGACGTTGGGGATGCGGGGCTTGGCGGGAGCGGAAGTCACGTGTCCAGATTCTACTGGCGATTCGTGCAGGCCAGCGCCGCGGGGTTGTTCGGCGGAACCTACGAGACGCCCGTCACTCGCCGCCGTACCGCACCTCCACCGGCCGCGCCTACAGCAGCGGGCCCCGGTACGGCAGCAGTTCGGGGCGCTTGGGCGCGCGGCCGTCGCCCGAGGAACGGCCGGTGAGGCGGCGGCCGATCCACGGCAGCAGATGCCGGTGGGCGAACCGGACGTCCGCGATCCGCCGCGCGCCCCAGCCCGGCGGAGGCGTCGCCGGGATGGGCGTGTGCCACTCGGGGTCCTCGGCCGCGTGGCCGAGCGTCTGCCACACCGCCTCCGCGACCCGGCGGTGCCCCTCGGCCGTCAGGTGCAGCCGGTCGACGTCCCACAGCCGCGGGTCGGCCAGGGAGGGGGCGCCGTACAGGTCGACGACCAGCGCTCCGTGCCGCGCCGCCAGCTCGTCGACGCAGGCGAACAGCTGCTCCATGCGCGGCCGGAACCGCTCGAGCACCGGCCCCTGCCGCCCGGGGCTGCGCATCAGCACCAGCTGCTCGCAGGACGGGGCCAGCCGCTCCACGGCCTCGGTCAGCAGGTCCCGCACCCGCCCCATGTCGCACTTGGGCCGCAGGGTGTCGTTGAGCCCGCCCACCAGCGTGATCACGTCCGCCCGCATGGCCGCCGCCACCGGGACCTGCTCGTCGACGATCTGCCCGATCAGCTTGCCGCGCACCGCCAGGTTGGCGTAGCGGAAGCCGGGTGTGCGCGCGGCCATCCGGGCGGCCAGGAGATCGGCCCAGCCCCGGTAGGAACCGTCCGGGAGCAGGTCCGACATGCCCTCGGTGAAGGAATCGCCCACGGCGACCAGGCTGGAATAGGCGGGGTTCGTGTGCATGGCGACAGCGATGGTATCCCGACTCCATACCCGCCGGTCGGTCGGTCCCGGCGGCCGCTCACGCCGGCTGCCCGAACAGCTGCCGCAGCACGTCCTCCATGGTCACCAGGCCGGACAGCCGGCCGTCGGCGCCGAGCACCGCGGCCAGGTGCGTACGGCTGCCCCGCATCGCGGTGAGCACGTCGTCCAGCGGCGTGCTCTCCCGCACCCGCGCGATGGGCCGCATGTCGCCCACGTGGAACGGCACCTCGCGCGGGGAGGCGTCGAGGGCGTCCTTCACGTGCAGGTAGCCGACGATCCGGCGGGAGCCGTCCACCACCGGGAAGCGCGAGAAGCCCGACTGCGCCGACAGCCGCTCCAGTTCCTCCGGCGTCACGCCCACGCGCGCGTAGACGACGCGTTCCAGCGGGAGCACGACGTCGCGCACCGGGCGGCGGCCCAGTTCCAGCGCGTCGTGCAGCCGCTCCCGGGCCCGCTCGTCGATCAGGCCCGCCTCACCGGCGTCCTTGACGATCTGGGCCAGCTCGGAGTCCGAGAACGTCGCGGTGACCTCGTTCTTCGCCTCGACCCGCAGCAGCTTCAGCAGGGCGTTGGCGAAGGCGTTCACCGTGAAGATCACCGGGCGCAGCGCCCGGGACAGCGTGACCAGCGGCGGGCCGAGCAGCAGCGCGCTGCGCACCGGCTCGGCGAGCGCGATGTTCTTCGGCACCATCTCGCCGAGCAGCATGTGCAGATACGTCGCCAACGTCAGCGCGATGACGAAGGACACCGCGTGCCCGGCGCTCGCCGGCACGCCCGACGCGTGGAACACCGGCTCCAGCAGGTGCGCGATCGCCGGTTCCGCGACCACGCCCAGGACCAGCGTGCACAGGGTGATGCCGAGCTGGGCGGCGGCCAGCAGCGCCGACACGTGCTGCAGACCCCACAGCACGCTCCGGGCCCGCCGGTCGCCCTCCTCGGCGTACGGCTCGATCTGCGAACGCCGCACCGAGATCAGCGCGAACTCGGCGCCGACGAAGAAGGCGTTGACGACCAGGGTCGCCAGACCGATCAGCAGCTGTACGCCGGTCATCGCTCGTCCTCCTGCTCGCGCTCGTCGTCGAGCGGCGCGTGCAGCAGCACCCGCGCGGCCCGGCGCCCGGACGCGTCCGTCACGTCCAGGTGCCACCCGGTGACCTCCACGCGGTCACCGACGGCCGGGATGCGGCCCAGCTCCGTCGCCACGAGACCGGCCAGCGTCTCGTACGGTCCCTCGGGCGCTTTCAGGCCGACGCGCGCCAGTTGGTCCACGCGCGCCGAGCCGTCGGCCGAGTACAACGCCCGCCCCTCGTCGTCGCTGCCCGCCGGGGCCAGGTCGGGCGTCTCGTGCGGGTCGTGCTCGTCCCGCACCTCGCCGACGACCTCCTCGACGATGTCCTCCAGCGTGGCCACGCCCGCGGTGCCGCCGTACTCGTCGATGACCACGGCCATCGTGCGCCTGCCGGACAGCCGGTCGAGGAGCCGGTCGACGGTGAGCGTCTCCGGCACCAGCAGCGGCTCGCGCATCAGCTCCGAGACGGGCACGCGTGCCCGGCGCTCGGCCGGCACCGCCAGCACGTCCTTGATGTGCGCCGTGCCCACGACCGAGTCGAGGCTGTCGCGGTAGACCGGGAACCGGGACAGGCCCGTCGCCCGGGTCGCGTTCGCCACGTCCTCGCAGGTCGCCTGGGTGTCGAGGGCGACGACCTGCACGCGCGGCGTCATCACGTTCTCCGCGGTGAGGTCGGCGAGGTTCAGGGTGCGCACGAACAGCTCGGCGGTGTCCGCCTCCAGCGCGCCCTCCCTCGCGGAGTGCCGGGCGAGCGCCGCGAGCTCCTGCGGTCCGCGGGCGGCGGCCAGCTCCTCGGTCGGCTCCACGCCCAGGCGGCGCACCACACGGTTCGCCATGTTGTTCAGGTGCGAGATGAAGGGGCGGAAGGCCGCGCTGAACCAGCGCTGCGCGTTGCCGACCCGTTTGGCCACGGCCAGCGGTGAGGAGATCGCCCAGTTCTTGGGCACCAGCTCGCCGACGACCATCAGGAACACCGTCGACAGGGCGGTGCCGAGCACCAGCGCGACGGAACCGGCCGCCGAGCGCGAGATGCCCAGCGCCTCCAGCGGACCGGCGATCAGCGCGGCGATCGACGGCTCGGCGAGCATGCCGACCACCAGGTTGGTGACGGTGATGCCGAGCTGCGCGCCGGACAGCTGGAAGGTGAGGTTCCGTACGGCCTTCAGGGCGCCCGGCGCGCCGCGCTCGCCGCGCTCGGCCGCCCGCTCCAGCTCGCCGCGCTCGACCGTGGTGAGCGAGAACTCGGCCGCGACGAAGGCGCCGCAGGCCAGCGAGAGCAGGACCGCCACCAGCAGCAGGAGCACTTCCGTCATCGGGTCACCTCCGTCCCATGGTCGGACAGGGCAGGGAGGATCGCTCGACTCCGGCGACTACTGGGGGGCTCGCCCATGGGCGGACGCTCACACCTTTCATGCAGAACGGGTGGTCCGCGGGCGGCGGACCGAAGGGTCCCTCAATGGTAAAGGATGAGCAAAGGGGCTCGGTCGGCGCCGTTCTGCCTCAGCCGGTGCCGGTCGTTGTCACCCGGCGAGCGGCTTCACCCAGCGCCGCCACTGCTCCTCCGGCGCGTAACCGGCCGCACGCCACGCGTGGTGCGCCCGCTCGTTGCGGGTGAGCACCATCGCGTCGCCGCGCCGCCCGCCGAGCCGTACGAAGCGCTCCTCGGCGGCGGCGAGCAGCGCCGTGCCGATTCCCCGGCGCCGCCGCTCGGGGTGCACGGCGAGCCGGTAGAGGTGGCAGCGCCAGCCGTCGAAGCCGGCGATCACCGTGCCGACGAGTTCGCCGTCCTCCTCGGCCAGGAGCAGCGCCCCGGGATCGCGGGCCACCAGCCGCTCCACGCCGCTGCGGTCGTCGCTGATGCTGGGTGCCCTCGGCGGCCGTCTTCCAGAAGGCCAGCACCGTGTCGAGGTCGGCCGCTGCCGCGGCGCGTACGCGCGGATCGTTCATGTGCCGATCCCACCATCCCCCGAGCGTCCCGGCCCGGAATTCCGGCATCCGGACACCGGCGGAGGATCCGCCGGTATTCCGTCACTCGTGCGCGATGGCCGCCAGCACGTTCATCCGGGAGGCGCGCAACGCGGGCAGCAGCGCCGCCACGATGCCGACGACCGCCGAGCCGACGACCACCGCGACGATGGTGCCCCACGGGATCGCGAGCGCCTTCATGCCCTGCAGCGCCAGCACCTGCTGCGTGCACACACCCCACACCAGCCCCAGCGCCAGCCCCAGCACCGCGCCGAACACCGCGATCACCACGGACTCCAGCCGGATCATCCGGCGCAACTGCCGCCGGGCCAGTCCGATGGCGCGCAGCAGCCCGATCTCCCGGGTGCGCTCGACGACCGACAGGGCGAGGGTGTTGACCACACCGAGCACCGCGATGACGATCGCGAGCCCGAGCAGCGCGTAGACGAGGTAGAGCAGCACGGCGATCTGGTCGTGCACCAGCTTCTTGTAGTCGGCCTGGTCGCGGACCTGCACCTGCGGGTACGGGGCGAGCGTCCGCTGCAGCGCCTGGCGCAGCCGGTCGGGGCTGGTGCCGGAGGCCGCGTTGACGTACAGCGCCGAGTCCTGGCCGCCCGGCAGGTACTTCTCGACCGTCGCGATGCCGAGGACCAGCCCGCCCTCCATCCCGAACCCGTCGGAGGTCTCCTGGTCGGTGAGGGCGCCGACCCGCAACTCGGTCTTCCGCCCGGCCGGGAACTCGACGGGGATCGTGCTGCCGACCCGGACGCGGTGCTCCCTGGCGAAGCCGGCGTCCATCCCGAGGCTGCCGTCCGCCAGCGCCGCCGCCGAGCCGCCGGCCGCGTAGGGCACGTGCGCGACGTCGTCGAGGCGGTCGTCGTAGCCCGTGGCGGTCGTCTCCACCCGCTTGCCGTCCGGCAGCCGCAGGGCGACCGGCGCGAACCGCTGCCGCACGACGAGTCCGACGTCCCGCGTGCCTCGCACCTTGTCGGTGACCTCCTTCGAGAACGGCAGATAATTCCCGTTCATGATCACGAAGTCGGCGCCGAGCGTCTTGTCGATCTGCTGGTCGAAGGACTTCGACATCGAGGCGCTGGCCACCGACATGCCGCCGACCAGGGCGAGTCCCACCATCAGGGCCGCCGCGGTGGCCCCGGTGCGCCGGGGGTTGCGCAGGGCGTTGCGCTGGCTCATGCGGCCGACCGAGCCGAACAGGGCGGGGAAGGCGCCGCCGAGGACCCGGATCACGGGCCGGACCAGCAGCGGTCCCGCGATCACCGTCGCGATCAGGGTCAGCACCACACCGAGGCCCAGCAGGGAGGCGGCGGTGGCCGTCCGCGACGCCACGGCGCAGCCGGCGAGCGCGGCCGCACCGATCGCCCCGACGGACGCGCCGACCACCGCGCGGGTGCGCAGCGGCCGTCCCATGCCGGCGATCTCGGCGTCCGCCAGCGCGGCCATCGGGGAGACCGCCGCGGCGCGCCGGGCGGGGAGATACGCGGCCAGGAAGGTGACGCCGACGCCGACGACGTACGCCGCCACCGGCGTGCCCCAGCCGACGACCATCTCGGTCGCCTTCAGGTTCATCCCGAACACGCCCATGAGCTTGATCAGTCCCGCGGCGAGCCCGATGCCGGCCGCCAGGCCCAGCGTCGAGCCGACCAGGCCGAGCAGGGCCGCCTCGGTCAGCACGGACCGCCGCACCTGCCGCCGGTCGGCGCCGAGGGCCCTGAGCAGGCCGAGTTCGCGGGTGCGCTGGGCGATCAGCATGGAGAAGGTGTTGACGATCAGGAACACGCCGACCAGGACCGCGATGCCGGCGAAGCCGAGCATCACGTACTTGATGACGTCGAGGAACCCGCCGAGGCTCTCGGTGGCCGACTTGGCCTCCTCGTCGGCGGTCTTGACGTCGTAGGCCCCGGCGCCGACCGCGGCGACGATCCGGTCCTTGAGTCGCGCGTCGCTCACGCCCCGCGCCGCGTCCACCGAGATGCTGGTCGCCTTGCCCGCCGAACCGAGCAGCCGGGCCGCCGCGGTGTCCGGGTCGAGGAAGACCAGGGCCGCGCCCGGGTTGGTGGTGGTGAAGGTCGCGATGCCGACGACCCGGACCTTGAAGGAGCCCGGCTGGGCGAGCACCGTCAGGGTGTCCCCGATCCGCACGTGTTTCTTGTCGGCGGTGTCGGCGTCCAGGAGCGCCTCGCCGGGGCCGCGCGGGGCGTGCCCTGAGGTCAGCTTCAGGGGGCTGCGGTCGGTGACGAACCAGTCGGTGGCCATGGTGGGCGCGCCGCTGGTCGAGCCGACCGAACGGTTCCGGCTGTCGACGACCGTGACGTTCTCGACGCTCACGTCCGCGTGCGCGGACGCGACCCCGTCGACCTTCGCCACGCGGTCCGCGAGCGCGGCGGGCACGGTCCGGACCGCTCCCGTCCGGACCCGGGACTCGAGGTCCTTCTTGGGCTTGACCGTCACGTCGGCGGAGGTGGAGGCGAACAGCCGGTCGAAGGTGCGGGTGACGGTGTCGGAGAAGATCAGGCTGCCCGCGACGAACGCCACGGACAGCAGGACGGCCAGCGCGGACAGCAGCAGTCGGCCCTTGTGCGCCAGGAAGCTCCTGAGCGTCGCCTTGAGCACGGTGTCAGCCCTCCTCGGTGGCGGACGCGCCCCGGCCGGCGACGGACGTGCCCTCACCGATGACGGACGTGACCTCGGCGGTGGCGGGCTTCTCCTCGCCGATGACGGACGTGACCTCGCCGGTGGCGGGCGTGTCCTCGTCGATCTGGCCGCGGATCACGTCGAACCGCTTCATCCGCTCCAGCACCGCCTCCGCCGTCGGCCGCTCCATCTCGTCGACGATCCGTCCGTCGGCGAGGAAGAGCACCAGGTCCGAGTGGGCCGCGGCGCCCGGGTCGTGGGTGACCATGACGACCGTCTGGCCGAGATCGTCGACGGCCTGGCGCAGGAAGGCGAGCACCTCCAGGCCGGCCCGCGAGTCGAGGTTGCCGGTCGGCTCGTCCGCGAAGATCAGCTCGGGCCGGGAGACCAGCGCCCGCGCGCAGGCCACCCGCTGCTGCTGACCCCCCGACAACTGCGCGGGCCGGTGCCCCAGCCGGTCCCGCAGCCCCAGGGTGTCGACGACCTGGTCCAGCCACTCCCGGTCCGGCCTGCGGCCCGCGATGTCCATGGGCAGGGTGATGTTCTCGGCCGCGGTCAGCGTCGGAATGAGGTTGAACGACTGGAACATGAACCCGATCCGGTCCCGCCGCAGCCGGGTCAGCTCACGTTCCCTCAGCCCCGTTATCTCGGTGTCGCCGAGCCAGACCTGTCCGGCCGAGACCGTGTCGAGCCCCGCCAGGCAGTGCATCAGCGTCGACTTGCCGGATCCGGACGGCCCCATGACCGCGGTGAACCGGCCGCGCGCGATGTCCACGTCCACCGAGTCCAGGGCGAGGACGGCCGTCTCGCCCGAGCCGTACGCCTTGGTCAGACCGCGGGCCCGGGCCGCGACCCCGTCGGCCGACGCATGACCCGGTGCGGGCCGCGCAGCAGGTGTGGACAAGGCCGCCTCCCTCTGGACGTGTCGATTCCCCCGGTCGGCGCTGAGCCTAGTGCGGTCCGTTCAGCGCCCGGTACCCGCCGAAGGTCCCGGTCGATCTCCGGCCCAGGCCGGTACCGGCCGGTGCAGGCCGCACAGGCCGGGGTCGGGGAGGCGTGCCGGGGTCGGGGAGGCGTGCCGCGGCCCGGCGGCATCGGCTCGTGCTCGATGTGCGGGGCCGCCTCCGCGTGGACGGCGGGCCTGACCGGACCGTGACTACCCGGTGCCCTCCGGCCGCCACGCGGTGCCCAGCACGCAGTAGGAGCTGGGCAGCACCGGCCCGTTCTCGGGCATCATCACCCGCCGGTAGGGGCCGAGTTCGAACCCGGCGTCGCGCAGGGCGGCGACCGGGTCGCGGGCCAGATGGCAGCCGCCGCTCAGCGCCGGCCACAGGGTCCGGTCCAGCGTGCGCTGGGTCAGCACCATGAGCCGCCCGCCGCCCCTGCCGTGCTCGAAGAACCGGACGACCCCGCCCGGCCGGAGCACCCGCCGCACCTCGCCGAGGGCCCGCGGGACGTCCCGCACGCTGCACAGCACCAGCGAGATCACCGCCGCGTCGTAGGCCTCGCTCTTGACCGGCAGCGCCTCGGCCGCGCCCGGCACCACGTCCACGGGCACCTCGGCGCGCAGGGCCGCCTCGACGGACAGCCGCCGCAGTCGGCGCTCCGGTTCGATCGCCACGACCTCCGAGACGGTGTTCGGGTAGCGGGCGAAGTTCAGCCCGTTGCCCGCGCCGATCTCGATGACCCGCCCGGCCAGTCCGGTCAGCAGCCGGTCCCGGACGCCGGCCATGCCCATCCGCGTCTCGGCCCGCACACTGACCCGGGCGTAGCAGCGGGCGAACAGCGGGTGGTGCACGGGATCCCGGGCCACCTTCGCGGAGCCGGACGGCCGAAACGGCATGTGAACCAACCTCCCCGTTCGCAGCTCTTACCGGGATTCTGCCCCCCTACGGGACTCCCGCACCCCTGCCGGGGCCGAGCAGGCCGGCCGAAGCCGCAGCGGTCAGGCAGCGCCCCGAACGGGCTTGGGGACGGCGCGACCGGCCACGACGACGCCGGCAGCCGACCGACGGCACGGCCCCCGGCGCACCCGGCGGGCGGATCAGGGCCTGCCCGCCGGATGATGCCGGAGAAGACGCGGGGTCTGGCGAGCCCTCCCCAAAGGGTGTGCTTCCGGCATCGCGTCGGCTGCCGACTCCCCACGCCCGGATGCGCTCGCGGACCCGGATGACACAGTTCTCCGCATTCTCGCGCTGCCTTTCACGCTTGCCTCCGGGACCGTGCAACGCCGAACCCTTGCGCCCGAGGGGGGCAGTCCCTACGATTCGGGAATCGATTCCAAGCTGGAAAAGGAAGTCCTGCCCATGAGGAGTATCGAACCAGTGCTGGTGGCCAACCGCGGCGAGATCGCGGTGCGCGTACTGCGGGCGCTGCGCGAGCTCGGGATCCTTTCCGTGGCGGTGTATTCGGAGGCCGACGCGCATGCCGTCCACGTGGGGATGGCGGACCGGTCGGTCCTGCTCGGGCCTGCCGCGCCGACCGAAAGCTACCTCAATATCGACCGGGTGCTGCAGGCTGCCCGGGAGACCGGAGCCCGCTCGGTGCACCCCGGCTATGGCTTCCTCGCCGAGAATGCCGAGTTCGCCGAGAGGTGCGAGGCGGAAGGCCTGGTCTTCATCGGCCCGTCGCCGGAGGCCATCCGCGGGATGGGTTCCAAGATCGAGGCGCGGCGGCGGATGAGTGCCGCAGGCATCCCGGTGGTGCCCGGCGGTACCGACCCGATCCGCGCCGATGAGGACGCCATCGCCGCGGCAGACGCGATCGGCTACCCCGTGGCCTTCAAGGCGAGCGGTGGCGGCGGGGGACGCGGATTCCGGGTTGCTCACGACAGCGCCGGGGTCGCGGCAGCATTCGCCGGTGCCCGCAGCGAGGGCGAGCGCTACTTCAACGACCCTACTGTCTACGCCGAGCGTTACATGGAGGACCCCCGGCATGTAGAGGTGCAGATCGTCGCCGACGCGCACGGCAACGTCGTCCATCTCGGGGAGCGCGACTGCAGCGTCCAGCGGCGGCACCAGAAACTCATCGAGGAGTCGCCTGGTCCCACTGTGGACCCCATGCTCCGTGAGCACATCGGTGACGTCGCGGTCTCCGCCGCCCGGGCCATCGGCTACCGTTCGGTCGGCACGGTCGAGGGGCTGCTGGTCGGGTCGGATTTCTACTTTCTTGAGATGAACACCCGTCTCCAGGTCGAGCATCCGGTGACTGAGCTGGTCACCGGTATCGACCTGGTGCGCGAGCAATTGCGGGTCGCGGCCGGCGAGCCACTGAGCTTCGCACAGAAGGACGTGCAGTTGCGCGGGTGGGCGATCGAATGCCGGATCAACGCGGAGTCCGCGGCCAAGGGTTTCCTGCCGGCGCCCGGAAAGATCACTTCCTGGAATCCGCCGGCCGGCCCGGGGGTCCGGGTGGATTCCGGGGTAAAGTCCGGGGACGAGGTCACTGCCTTTTACGACCCTCTGCTGGCCAAATTGATCGTCTGGGACCAGGACCGCGAAAGTGCGACGCGCCGCATGCGGCGCGCGCTGGCCGAGTTCGAGGTCGGCGGCCCTGCCACTCTCATTCCCTTCTACCGCCGTCTGCTCGCGACGGACGAGTGGATGTCGGCAGAGACCTGCCGTTCGCTGGTCGCCGACCGTGAGTGGCTCAAATCCACAGCATCCTGAACGGTCATCCAGCAACGAGTAGGAAGCCTGATCCATGTCTGATTCCATGATCGAAGTGACCAGTGAGCTGACTGCGAGCGTGTGGCAGGTCCGCTGTGCCGTGGGGGACGAGCTGTCGGCCGGCGACGAGATCGTCGTGCTGGAGGCCATGAAGATGGAAATTCCTGTGCTGGCACCCGAGGCCGGTCAGGTCCAGGAGATCCTCGTCCAGCCAGGCGACCTCGTCGATGAAGGGGCGTCCGTGGCCCGGCTGTCTCCTCTCCCGTAGTCCTCTGGTCCTCAACTCTGCCGAATCCCGGAATTCTCGAGGTCATCCAGAAAATCGATTCCGCACGGAGGTGCCGAATGACCACGCAGTACTTGCAACCTGGGGAGAGCTCGGGGGGGAACGCGCAGTTGCCGCCCTTGACCGTCTCCCGCGACGACGACCCGGAGGTCGTGAAGAAGGCGGGCTCCGAGGACTACGCCAATCACGTCGTGCCGACGACCTGGCGTAGCGGCCGCTGGTCACTGGCGATGGCGTGGGGAGCGCTTGCCAGCGCCATGTTCTGGCTCGTCGCGGCGGCCACCGTGGCGGCGACCGTCGGCACGGTGGCCGCTCTCGTCGGGATCGTCCTGGCGGTGGTGACGCACAGTGTCGTCAACATGGTCCTCAGTAAATACGCAGCCGACACCGGACTGACTGTCGCGTTGTTCTCCCGACGGCTCTTCGGGTACCGAGGTGCGGTCATCGCCCCGGTCATCTTCGGCGCCACCGCGATCTACTACTCCGTCTTCGAAGGGTCGGTCATCGCCGTAGCGCTTCACCACTACTTCGGTGGCCTCGACCTCAAAGTCTACTACCTGATCGTCGTGCTCTACAGCGTGCCTCTCGTGTTCGGTGGGGTGCGTACCTGGCTCGACAAGTTCAACGGCGTACTCCTGCCCTTCTACCTCGTGGGTATGGCCGGCGCGGTGATCTGGGCGTCGGCGGAGTACGGAGCAAGCAGTGACTGGCTCTCCGCACCGGCGAGTGTGGACCTGCCCGTGCCCGGTTGGTTCTTCTCCTATGTGACCTACTTGGGCATGTGGATCATGATGATGTACACGTTCGATTTCGCCCGATTCGGAAAGAAGCGGGACTCCGGCTTCCACAGAACGGTGACGTTCGGCCCGGTGTTCTACTCGTTCATCTTCCTGGTCAGCGGACTCATCGGCATCTTCCTGGCCCATACGGTCCCGACCGACGGACCGCTTTCCGAGGTATCCGCGGTCTTCGCCATCGTGAACTTGATGGGGATCCTGGGCGTCCTCCTCATCTGGGTCAGTCAGACACGCATCAACACGGCGAACTTCTACCTCGCCTCCACCAATCTGGAGACGGTCGCGGCTCAGTTGTTCAAGCTGAAGCTGCCCCGCACCGTGTGGGCTGTTGTCACCGGCGCGCTGGTGTACCTGCTCATGCTCACCGACGTCCTCACCTACCTTCTGACCGCCCTCGCCTGGCAGAGCGTCTTCATTGTGGCCTGGGTCGGCATCGCATTGGTGCACATCCTCGTCGCGAAGGCGGATCGGGACGGACTTCCTGAGTTCCGCCCAGGGCGGGTTCGCAGCGTGACCCCAGGGCTCGGCGTCTGGCTGCTCGCGTCCGCCGCAGGGATCGCCATGGTCGAGAGGGGCGGAGCCGCCGGCTCGGCATGGGCGCCCATCGTGACGCTGGCCATCGCGGTGGTTGGTTATCTTCTCGTCCGCGGGCTGAAGGCCCAACGTCCGATGGCCCGTCCGCACGATCCGCGCGACGAGGTCGAGGACGTCTGGGAGGACCGGGTCGCCTGCGGCCACTGCGGCCACTCCTACATCGCCGTGGAGCTCGACCGTGACCCGTCGTCCGGCCACATGCCCATCTGCGCCTCCTGTGCCGAAGCAAGCCCGCGCTTCTTCGGCGCGGCGGTGGCAGAGGCTCAGCGCACCTCCTGATTCCGATGTCACTCCGCTGCCGGGGCGGCTCCACTCCCGCACTGGGAAGGGAGCCGCACCTGCCAGCCTCACGGAGTGGGGACGCCGCACGGCTCGCGGATCACCGGCTCATCATGGCACCCTCGCCGGACAGCGCTTCCGCCATGCCGTGCGGCACGGGGCTCACCACCGTCCGGGACGCAGGCGGCATCAACCACGGACGGTGGGGTGCTGGGCATCCGGGTCCGGCCGAAGCGGGACTCGAAGGCCGCGCCAAGAGACACGTAGGCGTCGCCCGCAGACCTGCTCCCCTCCACTTCACCACCTTCAGGGGCAGTCAGAGAGCCACTTCTCCCACATGCCTTGACCCGACCGCGCTGCCGATGCCGGCCGCAACGTCTCAGCGAAGCCGCGGACATCACGGCTTCCCACCCGGTTTCCCGGCCGCCATCACGGCTCCCACAGGCAACGGCCGGCGTCCGACGGTACCCCTTCAGGACAGCGCTCGGGCCGAGGACCATGCCGTCGCCTGCGACCCGGAGCCGCGCTGGTTCCCGTACCGGGCCGTCAGCGTGATCTCCTGATCGATGACCCGCGCGGCACGGCTGAGGCGATCGGAGCCGGCCCGGATTCGTCACTGTTCCGCACAGACCGAGACCGAGACCGAGCCCGCCACGCCGACCGGGGCATTCCGCCCAGCCGCGCGGCAACCGGTGGCGAACCCAGCCACCCACGTACACACCTACGAGCTTCGACATCGAAACACGAGGCTCCGCGATGAATGGAGGTTCCATGGGCCTGCTGGAGACGCTGGTGGAAAAGGGGCTACGGTGCGAACCGCCGACCCGCGACGAGGCGCTCGCGGTGCTGGCGACCTCCGACGACGAACTTCTCGACGTGGTCGCTGCGGCCGGGCGGGTCCGTCGGCACTGGTTCGGACGCCGGGTCAAGCTCAACTACCTGGTGAACCTGAAGAGTGGCCTGTGCCCGGAAGACTGCTCGTACTGCTCGCAGCGGCTCGGCTCCAAGGCCGGGATCCTGAAGTACACCTGGCTGAAGCCGGAGCAGGCCGCCGAGGCTGCGGCCGCCGGACTCGCGGGCGGTGCCAAGCGGGTCTGCCTGGTGGCCAGCGGGCGCTGCCCGACGGACCGGGACATCGACCGGGTGGCCGAGACCATCTCGGCCATCAAGGAGGCCTATGAGAACGTCGAGATCTGCGCATGCCTTGGCCTGCTCTCCGACAACCAGGCTGAGCGGCTGCGCGCGGCGGGCACCGACGCGTACAACCACAACCTGAACACCTCGGAGTCCACTTACGGTGACATCACCACCACCCACACCTACAGGGACAGGGTGGACACCGTGCAGAGGGTGCACAGCGCGGGCCTGTCGGCCTGCTCGGGCCTGATCGCGGGCATGGGCGAGACCGACGAGGACCTGGTGGACGTGGTCTTCTCGCTGCGCGAGCTGGACCCGGACTCGGTGCCGGTCAACTTCCTGATGCCGTTCGAGGGCACGCCGCTGGCCGAGCAGTGGAACCTCACCCCGCAGCGCTGCCTGCGGATCCTGGCGATGGTCCGGTTCGTGTGCCCGGACGTCGAGGTCCGCATCGCGGGCGGCCGCGAGGTGCACCTGCGCTCGATGCAGCCGCTCGGCCTGTACATCGCCAACTCGATCTTCCTGGGCGATTACCTGACCAGCGAGGGCCAGGCGGGCAAGGCGGACCTGGACATGATCGCCGACGCCGGCTTCGAGGTGGAGGGCGCCGACGTCACCACATTGCCCGAGCACCGAGGGGACGTGGCGAGCTGCGGTCCGCCCGGTGCGGGCGGCTGTGGGCCGCGCGGCAGCCATCTCGGTGACAGTGACGGAGGCGATATCCCGGTCGTGGCCGCCGCGACGCGGCAGACCCCGCCCAGCCAGGCGCGTACGGACCTGGTGACGGTACGCCGCCGCGGCGCGGGCACGGACCGCCCGCCCAATGCCTGACGCACCAGAGCCGCACGTGCCGCAAGCCCTGGACCGGCAGCACACACGGCGCGCGGACGCCCCGGTGCCCGACCGGGTCGAGCCCCCACCGGCTTCACCGCGGATACTGCAGGAGGCCTGTGACGAGCACGGTGTGCTGTCCGTCGTCGACGAGATCACCACTGCCTTCGGGCGCACGGGGACGCTGTCCGCGGCCGAGCACACCGGGGGCGGTCCTGATGCCACACGCCCGGCCAGGGCCCTGACGCGCGGCTACCTCCCACCGGCGAGAACGCTGTCCTCGACGAGGGGGGGGCGAAGCACATCAGCCCGCGCGCAGCGCCGGCGCTCGCGCACGGTCCCGCGTCCCTCGCCAACCCGCTCGCGGGTTCGGCCGTGAACGCCTCGATCGCCCTCTCGCTCTTCCGTGACCGGAGCCACAAGGCCAAGCCGATCAAAGCGGCACTGCAGGACGGCCCGGTCGGCACGGCGGGGGTACCGGTTACGCACGACGTAAGGGTGCTGGGCACGATCGGCGTCGTCCGACTCGGCCACCAGGCCGGCAGGGTGGCAGGGTGGCCGCCACCGCAGCGCCGCTGTGCCCACGCGGCCCGTCTCCGCTCGCCCCAGTGACCGGTTTCTGGCCGCTGCAGCATGATCCGGAGGCCCGCTGCACTCCGGCGGACCTATCGGACGTAGCGGCCGCCCCTTGCCCGGCGGACTCCTTCGGCGATGCCGCGTCCGTCGGAGCAGGGACGCGTCCCACCGGATCGCTTCAGCAAGTTCTGTGACCGTTCTCGGCAGCCACCGGTACGCCGCTGTGTTCCAAGATCGCAACGGAAGCTCTCCGGCGGTAAAGAATCATGATTGTGAACTCCATGACAACACCTCCACCGGCTTCGGCCACCTCCAGCCGAACGACGACACCGGGGTGCCCGTACACCGGAACCCCGCTGAATGCGGCCGACCCCGGGTTCGCCGCCGACCCATACCCGTTCTACGCCGCTCTCCGCGACACCGGACCCGCAGTCCGGGTACCACTCGACAACGGCTCCCAGGCATGGATGGTCACCGGATACGACCAGGTGCGAGCCGTCCTTGCCGACAGCCGGTTCTCCAGCGTGCCACCGGCAAAGGCAGGACGTCCGAAGGCCGACTCAGCCGCCCAGCGGGCTCGCGCGCTGCTCACCCAACACATGCTCAACACCGACGCCCCCGAGCACACCCGGTTGAGACGCCTGGTCACCGCGACCTTCACGCCCCGTCGCGTGGACGCCCTGCGCCCGCGCATCGAAGCACTGACCGCCGGTCTGCTGGGGCGCATCACCCGCGGCACCGAAGTGGACCTGGTCGACGCCTTCGCGTTCCCGCTGCCGGTACTGGTGATCGGTGAGGTGCTGGGCGTGCCGCCCGCCGATCGGTCGGCGCTGCGCGAGTGGACCTACCGGGTGGGCTCGCCCGCCGACTCGCTGCCGCCGGGTGCGCTGGACGAGGCGTGGTCGTCGCTGTACACGTACTTCTCGTCACTGATCGAGGACAAGCGCCGCACTCCCGGAAGCGATCTGTTCAGCTCGCTGGTGCACACCGAGCTGAGTCACCACGAGTTGCTGGCCATGGCGTTCCTGCTGCTGTTCGCCGGCTACGAAACGACGATGAACCTGCTGGCCTCAGCCGTCCTGCTGCTGCTCAGCCACCCGGCAGAGCTGGAGCAGCCGTACTGGCCGCACGTGGTCGAGGAGGCCCTGCGCCACGCCAGCCCCTTGGAGGCGACGACATGGCGCTGCACCGTGGAGGACGTCCGGCTGGACGGCACACATATCCCGGCCGGCGCGTCCGTGCTCGGCGTCCTGGCCGCGGCCAGCCGCGACCCTAGCCGCTATCCGGAGCCGGATGCCTTCCGACCCCAGCGGTGGGCCGGTTCGGCATCGCCACCGAGCCTGGCCTTCGGCCACGGGCCGCACTACTGCATAGGCGCGCGGCTGGCTCGGCTGGAGGCCCTGACGGCGCTGCCCATGCTCTTCGAGGCCCTTCCCGGTCTTCGACTGGCCTCGGATCCCGCCCGTCTGTCCTACCGGCCCGGACTGCTGGTCCGTGGTCCGCGCACCCTACCCGTCCACACCGGCCCGGCTGTCCCGACGACCACGTAACGCGCATGGTCAGGCTGCCCGGGGCCGGCCGGTACGGTCCCCGGGCCGGCTTGTCCGGGCCGGGGAGGACACCGTGGAGGCCGCGGCGCCGTCCGCCTCGTCGCTGCGGGACGTGACGGCGGACTGGGCGCATGTGTGCCGCACTTACGGACGGATCCGCAACGGCGTTCCGAAACCCCGGCAGCGCAGTTCCTCAGGAGGGCGGACCGGCCTCGGCCCGCGGGTGGTCCCGCGGCAGCCGCGCGGGAGTCACCAGGGGGGCGGCGCACAGCCCTGCGGCCCGTTCGACGGGTGCGGACAGGACCAGACGGGTGTGCCGGCCGAGCCCCAGGCGCTGGGCGACGTACAGGTCGTCAGCGGTGTCGACATCGAGCCGCGCACTGGGATAACAGGGACCGGTGATCTCCCAGGCACCGCCCAGCCGGTGACGGCGCCTGGAGCACCCCTCGAAGGAGGGGCGCAGCGGCCGGCCCGGCGCGGCGGTCAGGACAGTGGTGCCGCGGCCGGTGTGATCCGCGAGGAACGACCGCGGACGCCTCAGGGCTTCGTCCAGCAGCCGACTGAACTCGGCCGGCTTCAAGGCCGGCAGGTCGGCGGCCACTGCGGCGACCGCGGCCTGGGGCTGAAGACTCCTCGCGCGGTACAGCCCTTTGAGGACGGCCGCGTTGAGCCCTTCCCTCGGCCGGTCATCCACGGTCAGCGCGCCCATGGACGCCGCCGCGGAGCAGGCTTCGGCATCGTCCGTCACGACGATCACCCGGCGGACGCCATCGGCACGCAGGACCGCGCTCAGGGTGTCCAGGAAGAAGGCGCGCGCCAGCTCCTCACGGCGACAGCCTGCCCGCGGACGCAGCCGGGACTTGGCAGCCGCGAACGCCTTGACCGGCATCACCACGGCCCACGGCGCGGTCATGAGCCGACGATGGGAAGGAGTTCGGGCAGGTGCCCGTCCGAGGCGAGCGCGGCGGCGACCCGCTCGGGCGGCACCGGGCCGTAGACCGTGTCGCGCTGGCGGGCCGGTCGGCCGGCCGCCTCAGCGATCGCCTCCAGATCGCGGATCGACCGGTAGGAACCGTAACTGGAGCCTGCCATCCGGGAGATGGTCTCCTCCATCAGCGTGCCGCCCAGGTCGTTGGCACCGCAGCGCAGCATGTCGGCCGCACCCTCGGTACCGAGTTTCACCCAGCTCGTCTGGATGTTGGGGATGTGAGGATGCAGGAGCAGCCGGGCCATGGCCGTCACCGCGCGGTTGTCGCGACGGGTGGGGCCCGGCCGGGCGATACCGGCAAGGTAGACGGGGGCGTTGGTGTGGATGAAGGGCAGGGTGACGAACTCGGTGAAGCCGCCGGTCTCCTGCTGGATCCTGGCGAGCAGCCGAAGGTGGCCGAGCCAGTGCCGGGGCTGGTCGACATGCCCGTACATCATGGTCGACGAGGAGCGGATGCCGAGCTCGTGCGCGGCGGTTATCACCTCGATCCAGGTCGCAGTGGGCAGCTTGCCCTTGGTCAGCACCCAGCGCACCTCGTCGTCGAGGATCTCCGCGGCCGTACCGGGGATGGTGTCGAGGCCGGCTTCCCTGGCCGCCTGCAGCCAGTCGCGGATCGGCATCCCGGTGCGCGTCGCCCCGTTGACCACCTCCATCGGCGAGAATGCGTGCACGTGCATCCCCGGCACCCGTTCCTTGACCGCGTGCGCGATGTCGAAGTAGGCGGTACCGGGCAGATCCGGGTGGATGCCGCCCTGCATGCAGACCTCGGTGGCGCCGACCTCCCACGCCTGTTGGGCGCGGTCGGCGACCTGGTCGAGGGAGAGGGTGTAGGCGTCGGCGTCGGTGCGCCGCTGGGCAAAGGCGCAGAAGCGGCAGCCCGTGTAGCAGACGTTGGTGAAGTTGATGTTCCGGGTGACGACGTAGGTGACCTCGTCGCCGACCGCGGAGCGCCGCACGTCGTCGGCGATCGAGCAGAGCGCGTCCAGGGCCGGGCCGTCGGCGTGGAGCAGGGCGAGCGCCTCGGAGTCGGTCAGCCGGGCCGGGTCGTCGGCAGCGGTGGCGAGCGCGGAGCGCATCTCTGCCGCGAGCCCGGTCCACCGGGGTGAGAGGCCGGCCGCTGCCTGCCTGCGCAGGGTCTCCCAGTCCCCGTAGACCTCGTCGAAGTCGGCGCGACGGCCGGCGGTGCGGCCCTGGGTGTCGATGCTGCGGTGCAGATCGGTGCGCCCGGTGGCGGCGAAGGCATCCGCCAGCTCCTGCCAAGGCAGGCCAGAGGGCACCGCGTCCTCGTTGGCCAGGCCGGTACGGGGGTCGGCGAGCGCGGTGACGTGTGCAACGAGGCGCGGGTCGAGCCACTGCTCGCCGCGCCGGACGAAATCGGGGTAGACCGGGAGACGCTCGCGCAACGTGAAGCCTGCCTGAGCGGTCCGTGCGGCGAGCTGGTCGATCTGCGGCCAGGGACACTCGGGGTTGACATGATCCGGGGTGAGCGGGGAGACCCCGCCCCAGTCGTCGATCCCGGCCGCGATCATACGGGCGTACTCACCGCCCACCAGGTTCGGCGGCGCCTGGATTCGGGCCGAAGGACCGAGTATCAGCCGCGCCACGGCGACGGTCGCGACCAGGTCGTCCAGCTCGGCATCGGGAATTCCCCGCATCGCCGTGTCTGGTTTGGCGCGGAAGTTCTGGATGATGACTTCCTGGATGCCGTGATAGCTACGGGCCACGGTGCGGATGGCGAACAGCGACTCGGCCCGCTCGGCGTGTGTCTCGCCGATGCCGATGAGGATGCCGGTGGTGAACGGCACATTGCAGCGGCCCGCGTCCTCCAGCACCCGCAGCCGCACGGCCGGCGCCTTGTCCGGTGACCCGTGGTGCGGCCCGCCCGGATCGGACCACAGGCGGTCGGCGGTCGTCTCCAGCATCATGCCCATGGACGCCGCGACCGGTCTGAGCCGCTGCAGGTCCGTCCACGACATCACGCCCGGGTTGAGGTGCGGCAGCAGGCCCGTCTCCTCGAGCACCCGGATCGCCATCGCGCGGACATAGGCGAGCGTGTCGTCGTAGCCGTGCGCGTCGAGCCACTCGCGTGCCTCCGGCCAGCGCTCCTCCGGCCGGTCACCGAGTGTGAACAACGCCTCCTTGCAACCCAGTTCGCCACCGCGGCGGGCGATCGCCAGCACCTCGTCCGGTGAGAGGTACATGCCGCTGCTGCCCTGCCGGCGCAGTCTGCCGGGCACGGTCGCGAAGGTGCAGTAGCGGCACTTGTCCCGGCACAGTCGGGTGAGGGGAACGAAGACGCTGCGGGAGTAGGTGATGACGCCGGGGCGGCCGGCCTCTTCCAGGCCCGTGTCCCGCACCCGGGCGGCGACCGCGGTCAGTTCCTCCAGATCCCGGCCGCGCGCCTGGAGCAGCATGGCCGCCTCCGCCACGTCCAGCGCGACGCCGGCGCGGGCGCGGCTGAGCGCACGGCGCATCCCGCCCGGCGACGGGGCCGCGGAAGGCGGGCGCGTCACGGCTGCCTCCTGCGAGTCTCGCCTTCGCCCGGAGAGGGTTCTGCCTGGACGGCGACCCGGTGGATGGCGGCGGCCGGCGTTCCGGCGGCGGCTGTCTGCGTCATGGGGGACTTCCTGTCAGGGAAACATGTTCGGCTGCGTGCTGGGCACGGCCGTGACGGCGGTCGGCCTGTGTGATCATCCAGATCGTTCGGGCGGGTGGGGGAGGGCGGCCTTGGCGGAGGCCGTCGCGGTGGTGCCGGACAAGGACTTCCGGTGCCCGGCAAGGGCCGCCTTCCCCCTGCGGTGTGGTTGTGTCACCGCTCCCGCTGTCGTTCCGTGGAGCCGGGGTGCTGCTTTCCGGTCTGCGGGGGCACGGTCTCCCACGAGGCGGTCCGTCAGTGGTGTGACCGGTCCGGGCCCCGTACGTGTCCGTCCTGCGCCGCCGCAAGCCGCAGGACGGACGCGAACGGTACCCGGACGGGGTGTTGTTGAGGATCAACGAGGCGTGGTAACGCCTGCGGCGGGTCGTCGACCGAGGCAGGGACCGCGCCGGACCTCCTGCTGCAGCGCGAGCGGGAGGCGGAAGCGGCGTCTCGGTTCATGGCGAAGCCGATGACGCGGCAGCGCCGGCCGCGCTGGTCATCCGCGACCGCCTGTGAATTCGTCGGAGACCTGCGTCAGGACGCGCTCGAGGATGCCGGCGAGCTCGTCGAGCTCGGCGTCCCCGGCGATCAGCGGGAGCGCGACCTGGAGGACCGGCTCGCCGCGGACGTCGGATCTGGCGATCATGCCGTGCTCGAGCGACAGAGCGGTGATCCGCTGGGTCAGAGCGATCGCCTCGTCAGGCCGGAAGCTGGTCTTCGTCGACTTGTCCTTGACGAATTCCAGCGCCTGGAAGTAGCCCATACCTCGGCTGTCGCCGACGATGGGGATGTCGCGGAGCCTGGCAAGGATCTCGCTCAGGCGGTCCTCGTGGACACGCACGTTCTCCAGTACGTTTTCCTCCTCCATGGCCCGCGACGCGGCCAGACCGATCGCACACACGACGGGGTGGCCGGAGAACGTGTATCCGTGGAGGAAAGGAGTACTCCCCGCGGCGAACGCCTCGGCGATCTTCTTGGAGACGACCAGAGCGCCGAGCGGGGCGTAACCACTGGTCAGTCCCTTGGCCGCAGTGATCAGATCGGGCTGGTAGCCGAGCCTGCCGGCGCCGAACCAGTCACCCAGACGCCCCCAGGCGCAGATGACCTCGTCGCTGACGAGAAGCACGTCGAGTTCGTCGCAGATCTCACGCACGCGCTTGAAGTAGCCGTCCGGTGGCGGGATGCAGCCGCCGGCGTTCTGTACCGGCTCCAGAAAGACGGCCGCGACCGTGTCAGGCCCCTCGGCAAGTATCTGCCGCCGGATCTCCTCGGCGTACCAGGACGGATCGAGGCCTTCCTCCAGCCGGTAGGTGTTGGTGTTCGGCACGTGCCTGGCTCCGCCCAGCATCGGCTCGTACGGCGTGCGGATCGGGGTCAGACCGGTGAGGGAGAGCGCACCCATCGTCGTACCGTGATAGGCCGTCCGCCGAGCGACCATCTTGGTCTTGGACGGCTTTCCGCGCAGGCGGAAGTACTGCCGCGCCAGCTTGATGGCCGACTCGACCGCCTCACTCCCACCGCTGGTGAAGAAAACCCGGTCCATCCCCTCGGGAGCCCGTTCGGCGATGAATGCCGCCAGGTCCTCGGCGGGCTTGTTGCGGAAGTTCCACATCTGCGAGTAGCCCACCTCACGCGCCTGAGCCAGGCCCGCTTCCACGAGGTCGGCCCGACCGTGGCCCAGGGCCACCGAGCAGATAGAGGCGAAAGAGTCGAGGTACCGGTTGCCCTCGTCGTCGTACAGGTAGCAGCCCTCGCCGCGGACCATCCGGAGCGGCAGCTCGGACGTCGGCGTGAACGGTGGCTTGAAAGGCATCCAGACATGCCACGCCGGCGAGTCGGCTGCACCGGGGTTGTTCATGGTCGTCAGTCCTCTCGTGATCTCGGGGTGCGGCAGAAATGACCGGAGTCAGGCAGACACCCGGTGAGCGTCGATGTAGTCCTCGTCCAGCTCCCAGCCGAGGCCCGGCTCGCTGCTGAGTGTCATCCATCCCCGCTCGAGCTTGGGCCGATTGGCGATGAGGTTCCACCAGATGGGGTCGCGCTCGGGGTGGAAGCACTCGGCGTAGGTTCCGTGCGGGATGGAGCAGAGCAGGTGGGAGGACACCTGCGGCTCCTCGTGATGGCCCATCTGCACGTCGCACAGCGCCGCCACGGCAGCGGCGCGACGCCACTCCGTGGGCCCGCCGGACCAGGAGGAGTCGAAGTTGCACACGTCGATGGAACCCGACTCCATCAGCAGCCGACACGCTGCCGCGGACAGCTCGCTCTGTCCGGCACAGACCTGGGCTCCGGTCTTCAGCCGCACGTCGCGCATTGCGAGCCGGTCGTTCTGCCAGCCGCACGGCTCCTCGAACCAGCGGAGGTCGTAGTCCTCGACCCGCTTGGCGAACTCGACCGCCTCGGCCGGAGACCAGCCCTGGTTGGCGTCGGCTGCCATCACGAAGTCCGGGCCGGCCGCCCGCCGGGCGCGGATGAAGCGCTCGGCGTCCTCCGCGGGGGTGAGCCCACCGACCTTGAACTTGATGCCGGCAAGCTCACGCGAGCGCAGGTACTCGATCTCCTCCTCGATCGACATCTCGGAGTCGTAGTAGCCGCCGATGGAGATCATCTGGATCCGGTTGCGGTAACCGCCCCAGAGACGCCACAGCGGCTGGCCGAGGTTCTTGCCGACCGCGTCCCAGAGAGCAGCGTCCAGCGCCGCCGAGGCCACGAGCCCGAGACGCCGGTCCCGCAAGATGTCGAACGTGGCCGGCCGCATCGTCTGCCAGCACAGCTCGGTTGCCATGGCGTCCATGCCCAGCAGCTTGGGACTCAGTTCCTCATTGATGATCGACTCGATCTCGAAGAGCGTTTTGTCCTCGTCGCCGGCGTATGCCTCACCGACGAGGCCGCCGGAGCAGTGCACCCTGACGATGATCGTGGACCGGTGCGTCATCTGGTACTGACTGCCCTTGTAGACGCGGGGCAGCTCCACACGGATGGCCGTGGTCTCGACCGCCTCGATGGTGAGGCTGTTGAGCGCCGGATCCTGGACCGCAGTAGTGGAATCGATTTCCTGAGACACGTGTTCTCCTTCTTTACTCGAGTTGTCCGGAGGCTGGGGGATCAGGCGTTGAAGGCGGGCATGACTTCTTCGGCGAACAGCCGGATCGACCGCTCCAGGTCCTTGGTGGGGATGCCGGGCAGTTGCATCCGGCAGATCAGTTCCGTGGGCTGCACGCGCTCCTGGAGCTTTTTGATCTCCTGGATCGCCGTCTGCGGGTCGCCGATCACATATCGGGAGCTGAAGGTGCGGAAGTCGACCATGGACGCGTCCGTGATCAGCTCGCCGCGGTCGTTGCGAAGGTCCCGCTCACCCTGGGCGGACTTCTTGCCGTACAGGCTGAACAGGTGGGTGACGGCGGGTCCGGCGAGGCGCTCGGCCTCCGAGGTCGTGGGCGCGATGAACACCTCGCGAATGATCGGCCGCTCGGTGGGCGTGTAGCCGATCCGGGCCGCTACGTCGCCGTAGTGCTCGAAGTGTCCGATCAGCTCGTCGACGGTGTGCCGCGGGGATGCCGTGACCGGGACACGCCGCTCTGCGGCCCGTTGCAGGAGCTTGGGACCCGAGACGCCGTACCAAATGGGAATTCGGTCCTGGACCGGCTTGGGTACCACCTTTGCCTTCGGGATCTGGAAGTACTTGCCTTCCCAGGTGAATTCCTCGCCCTTCCAGGCGAGTTCCATGAGGTCCAGCGCTTCCTCGTAACGGCCGAAGCGCTCCTTGGAGGGGACGCCGAACGCGGCGAGTTCCTCGGAGACGTAGCCGGGGCTGACGCCCAGGGTGACCCGGCCCTCGGACAGGTTGTCGAGAGTAGCGACATCCTCGGCGAGGCGAAGCGGGTGGTACAGAGGGATGATGAGGATGTTGGTCACCAGGCGCATGCGCTTGGTGAGTCCGGCAGCCTTCGCGAGCACCACCAGCGGGCTGGGCGCCCAGCCGTTGAACTGGAAGTGGTGTTCTGTGGTGTGGAACGCATCGAACCCGAGCTCTTCGGCGAGCGGGAGCAGGTCGTCCATCTCCCTGTAGGCGTCCAGGTTGGTGTACCCGGAGTCAGGCGGGACGACGAAGCTGTACATGAGGCCGAACTTCACGGCGGGTTTCCTTTCAGATGGGCTTGTCGTTGGCATGGCTGAGGAGATCACTGACGCTGAGCTCCTCCTCTGTGATGTCGTAGCGGTAGGTGCCGGCGTGAACCTGCTGGCGGATCGCCTCGTACTCCAGGGCATCCACTGCGTAGTAGCGGTGGCGGTCCCCGGCCCGCACCAGAACGCCGTCCTCGCCGAAGAGTCCCGAATCGTCCGGCCGGCTCCGGTAGACATCGACCGCGCAGCGGCCGATGCACTGGTAGCCTCCCGGCCCCGGGTACGGGTAGATGGTCGTGGTGAGCCCGGCCAGCGCCACCGTCCGGGAGGGCGTACGGTCCCGTGGCTGCAGATACTTCGGAGCGGTCAGGGCAAGGCTCTGGTGGAGCGCGACCGCCCAGAAACAGCCGGGGACGAAACCCACCGCCGCAACCCAGAAGTCGGTCCCGGTGTGGTGCTCGATCGCCTGTTCCGGCGAGAGTCCGTTGATCCTAGCCACATACTCGAGGTTGTTCTCCACCTTGAAGTGCTCGGCGGTCGCCCGCGAGAACGGGTCGTCGTACCAGACCGGCAGCCGGAAGAGCCGTGAGGTGACCCTGTCGACCTCCTCCGCGCCCGCAACGGCTTCCCGAACGGCCGCCAGCAGGTAGCGCTCATCGACCTCCGTGTCGTCGAACACCACCGCGAGACTGCGCAGATGGGGAACCACCTCGATCACGCCGGGCACATCCATGTCGGTCAGCAGCTTGGCAGTGCCTTGGATGCGGACGTTGTCGCCCAGGTCGATGACGTCGCTGTACTCGACGGTGACGTAGCCGTCGCTGAGCACGCGTACCAGCGGGGTCTCGTGCCTCATGCCATGCGCTCCGGAGCTCGGGCGATCGCGCGGATCTCGATGCCTTCCTCACGCAGCACCTCGAGCAGGCCGGTGACCACCTCAAGTGCGTTCGGCCCGTCGCCGTGGACGCACAGGCTCTCGGCACGGAGCCGGATCGGCTTGCCGTTGACGCTGAGCACCTCACCGTCGTGGAGATAGCGGCGCAACTGGTCCTTGGCCTTGTCAACATCGGTCTTGAGCTTCTTGCGCTGCACGATGACCGCGCCGTCGTCGGCGTAGGAGAGGTCTGGGTAGAGCTCCTCCACGACACGGACGCCGCAAGCCTCGGCGGCAGCCTCCAAAGCGGTTCCACTCGCCGGGGCGGTGACGTAGACCATCGGGCTCTGGCAGGTGTCCCGAACGGCCGCCATGACGGCGTCGGCGATGTCCTGCTCGTACATCACCATCGACATGAAGGAGCCGTGAGGCTTCACATGGTGGAGCGTCATGCCCTGCGTAGCCAATCCCGCCTGCAGCGCCCCCACCTGGTAGACGACCAGGGCGTAGGCATCCCCCGGCGTGATCGCCATGCGTCGACGGCCGAACCCGAGAAGGTCCGGGAGGCCCGGGTGCGCACCGACGGCAAGTCCGTGGAATTCGGCGAGCCGGACTGTGTCGATGAGTGTCACCGGGTCGCCGGCGTGAAAGCCGCAAGCCACGTTCGCGGTGCTGATCATCGGCATGATGGCCTCGTCCTGGCCCATCCTCCAGTTGCCGAAGCTTTCCCCCAGATCGCAGTTGACGTCCAGCGTCCGTGTCGTGCTCAACTTGCGTCCTCCAGTCTCGAGAGGTTGACGAGGTCGTCGTTGTCGCGGCGGATCGCCGGGAGCTCCTCGCGAGCCACCCGCACGAAGACCGCCTTCTGCCCCGGCCTCATCTGGGCGATGAGGCGCATGTCCGCGGAGATGACCGTGGCGATCTTGGCGTAGCCACCGGCGGTGGGATGCTCGCTGTTCATGACGATCGAGGCAGCACCGTCCGGGCACTGGATGCCGCCGTACGGGATGATGTCGTCGACGATGTTGGAGTCGTTCGCGCCTGCCTGGCGGTCCAGGTACGACGGGCGAGGCCTGAATCGCAGGGCCGGTCCGGAGAACCGGCTCCCCATCCGGTTGGTCATCGGCGTGAGGGTCCACTCGGACTCATGGAACGCGGCGACGCTTTCGTCCTCGAAGCGGTCTTCCTGCGGGCCGGCGAGCACCCGGACACGGCACGGCTCCTCAGGGCCCGGCAGGGGCAGAGGAGGGAACCGCCGGCCCGCTGTGGCCTGACCCTGCGGGTCACCGACCCGCAGGACATCACCTGTCCGAAGCGCCCGGCCCTCATGCCCTCCGAGTCCGGCCGCCACCATCGTGGAACGGCTGCCCAGGTACACCGGCACGTCGAAGCCTCCCTGGACCGCCACGTACGAGCGGAGCCCGCGCCGGATGGCCCCGAGCGCGAGGGGCTGGCCGGCGGGCACCGTGAACGGCGTCCACATCTGCACGGTGTCCTTGCCCACCCTGGGAGTGCACTCGCCGCCCGTCACAGCCACCACCACGTCGGAGTCGAAACGGAGCTCAGGACCGGAGATGGTGCACTCGAGGACGGCGGCCCCGCGCGGCCCGTGTGAGAGGACCCGGGACCCGGCCTCGTTCCCGACGAGGAGGTTCGCAGCGCGGAAGGCGGCATTGTCCATGGCGCCCCCCGGCGCGATGCCCTTGCCGAGGTAGCCGGGACGGCCCGCATCCTGTACGGAGGTCAGCGTGCCGGGCTTGATGACGGTCGCTGATCTGACCATGATAATATCTCCTTGGAATCGATTCCTCAGCGTAGGGACAGCACTTCTACCTGTCAACGGCGATCTGTGAAAGCCGGCCTCGATCTTTTGTGACGGTCCATCGACGGAGTCGGCGGACCGTTTCGCGTTCAGTGCCGGGTGGTGGGCAGAGCTGTGGTCCGGCTGACGTTCCCGGGAGGCGCTGGGTTCCACTGCTCCGGGGGAGAGGCCGCTGCTCGTCGGGACGGGACTCCGCTGTTCATCCAGGGTTCGGCAGGAGGGTGAGCCGTTCGCGAGCGGCGGTGATGTCGCGTGTCCAGGGCCGGTGGGCGGCGAGGCGGAGGATGTGGCGACGGCCGGTGGTTACCAGGTGTCCGGCGGCGGTGAACAGGCGGAACCGCAGGCGGCGGGGTTCCCGGGGACGGGCTGTGCCAGTCAGGGCGCGCACGGGCATCCAGGCCGGCAGGTCCAGCGGGATCTGGACGATCTCCAGTCAGACCTGCTGCTGCGCGGTGTCGTGCGGCGGCAGGTCGCGCGGGCCGGTCGAGCGCGCGGCCCGGGTGCGGTCCTCGGCACGGGTCGGCGGCCGGTGGCGGAGTTCGAGTCCGGCGATGGGCGGATCGGCGGTGTTGGTGGCGAAGCGGTGATCCGCATGCCGTCCACGTCCGTGATTCTCGACCGGGCCCCGGGGCGCGGCCGTTCCTTTCGGATGACCAGCCGCATGCCCCTGGGTCATCCGCCGGGCAGGCGGCCAGTGAGTTCGGCGTGTGGATACAGCCTGGTCAAGGCCGGTCTTGCGGACCGTCTCGACCAGCAGCGCCGAACCCGCGCTGTGAGACCACGGCCCGGCCGCCGCCCTCGTCCCGGACGCGCGGGTACGACGCGCTGTGCTTCTTCCCCTGGAGAGTTCGTTGCGGTTCAGCGGCGCTCTCCGCTTATTCGAACAAGTTCCCGGACAGCCGCACTCGCGAAAGCCCGAGGCTGGGGACTGCCAGGTTTCAGTGTGGCGGGCAGCAGGTCTCACCTGCGGAGAACTCGGTGGGGAGCAGCACCTGATGTGGCGCCTCGCCGTTGAGCAGCGCGAGCAGCAGGTCGGCAGCCTGGTAGCCGACCGCGCGGTTGTCGCGGTGGACGGCTGCGATCTCGGGGTGGATCACGTCCGTGACGGCGGTGCGGTCGCAGGTGACGACTGCAAGGTCCCGGCCGAATTGAAGGCCGAGATCGCGTAGCGCGCTCAGAGCCCAGGGCAGAAGCTGATTCGACCCCACGATGAGTGCGGTACAGGCGTTCGGCGGCTCCACCAGGCGGCGAGTGGCGGCCCGGGCGCGGTCGGCGTCCAGCGGTATGTTGACCTCGAGGGCGTACCGGGGTGGAATGCCGGCCTCGTCGTACGCCTGCTTGAGTGCACGCACGCGCTCCTTCGCCGGCCGCACGTTGCGCCCTACCATGAGTCCGATGCGGGTGTGGCCGATCTTGAACAGATGTTGCACGGCGGCCAGCATTCCGCTCGCATGGTCGGAGAGGACCGCACCGCCCTCGATCTCGCCATCGAGCTGTCGATCGATGAGCACGACCGGCTCGACTCGCTCCTCGAGCGCCGCCACGGTCTGAGGGTGCTCCTCGCTCGACAGCAAGAGCAGCAACCCGTCCACCCTCCGGCGCTCGAGCAGCCGGATGTGGGCTTCGTCCCGCTCGGCCTGGCCCTCGGAGTTCGTGAGGAGCAGGGAGTACTCGGCCTGGCGCAGCCGTTGCTCGGCACCGGAGACGATTTCGGAGATCAGCGGGTTGGAGATGTCGCTCACGACAAAGCCCACGGTCTTGCTCCGCTGTCTGCGCAACGCCTGGGCCAGGAGGTCGGGCGTGTAGCCGACCGCGTGCGCCGACGCCATCACCTTCGCCCGCAGGCTGGCGCTGACCGATGGATGCCCGGACAGGGCGCGGGACACGGACGAAGGCGCGACCCCCGCGTGCTGGGCGACATCTTTGATGACGGGCTTGCGTGCCTGCTTGCCGCGGCCTCCCCCTGACCCAGCCATCGCTCTGCTCTCCTCTCCCTGCACTGCGGCTCACGTTCGATGTCCTCGAATCCCCCCGAGCCTAGCGGCAATTTTCCGCAGTCCCGCGACGTTGCGTCACCGACTGCCTGCCGCTAGTGTAATGGAATCGATTCCAAAGGGAAAGCGAGGAGGGCTGATGCAGTACGAGCTGTTCATCGACGGGAGATGGAGCCCCTCGTCCGAGGGCGGGTGGTTCGACACCCGGGATCCCGCCACCGGGGACGTGGTCGCCCGGGTCAGCGAGGCGACGCCCGCCGATGTGGACCGGGCTGTGATCTCGAGCGCCCGGGGCCAGCGCGCCTGGGCGGCCCTCAAGCCGGCTGAACGCGGTCGCATCATGCTGCGGATCGCCGAACTGCTGCGCCGGGACAGCGAGCGTCTGGCTCACCTGGAGACCCGTGACAACGGCAAGCCGATCAGTCAGGCAGGCGGCGACGTCGAGCTGGCGGCACGCTACTTCGAGTACTACGGCGGTTTCGCCGACAAGATCCAGGGGGAGACCATCCCCCTCGGAGACGGCTACCTGTCCTATACCCGGAGCGAGCCTTTCGGTGTGACCGGCCACATCGTGCCGTGGAACGCACCTCTCCAGCAGGCCGCTCGCGGTATCGCGCCCGCACTGGTGGCCGGCAACTCCGCTGTCGTCAAGCCGGCCATGGAGACGCCACTGACCTGCCTGGAGCTAGCGGCCATCGCCTCGAAAGCCGGACTTCCCGACGGCACACTCAACGTCGTCCCGGGCCCGGGTTCGTCGGTGGGCGAGGCCCTCATCAGCCACGGCCTCGTCCGCAAAGTGGTCTTCACCGGTTCGGTGGCGACCGGCCGCAGGGTGGCCCACCTGGCCGCCGAGAAGTTGATCCCGGCCACGCTGGAGCTCGGCGGCAAGTCGCCCAACATCGTCTTCGCCGACGCCGACCTCGCCGCCGCCGCCGACTCCACCATCACCGCGGCCTTCCTGAACAGCGGTCAGATCTGCTCCGCGGGATCCCGGCTCCTGGTCTCCCGGGCCGTGCACGACGAGTTCGTGCGGCTTCTGGTGGAGCGGCTCTCGGCGATGGCGATCGGGCCCGGAGTGGAAGACCCCCAGATGGGTCCGCTGACCACCGCATCCCAGGCGAAGCTCGTCGCCGAGTACGAAGAGCTCGCCAGAAGGGAAGGCTGCCACGTCGCGTTCCGTGGCTCGGTCCCCGACGCGCTCACCGGCAACGCGCAGTTCAAGGCACCAGTGCTCCTGACTGAAGTGACCCCGGGCATGCGCGTGGCGCGCGAGGAGATCTTCGGCCCCGTTCTCGTCGTTCTGCCCTTCGACGGCGAGGACCAGGCGGTTGCCATCGCCAACGACTCCGAGTACGGACTGGCGGCCGGCATCTGGACCAATGACCTGGGCCGGGCGCACCGGGTCGCTGCTCGACTCGAGGCCGGCCAGGTGTTCGTGAACCAGTACTTCGCCGGGGGTGTGGAGACACCGTTCGGCGGGTTCAAGAACAGCGGCTACGGCCGCGAGAAGGGGCTGGAGGCAGTTCACCACTACGTACAGACCAAAACCGTCACTATCAAAATCGCCTGAACTCGGCCCCGCGCGGCACCGTGCCGCGCCGGCGGCCGCAGCTCCAATCCGACTCAAGGAAATCCCGCATGCTCTCTCTCCTCGCAGATCGTGTCGTGACAGTGCTCGGGGGAACGGGCCCCCAGGGACGTGGACTGGCCCGCCGCTTCGCCAGCGCCGGGGTGAAGGTGGTCATCGGCAGCCGCAGTGCGGAACGGGCAGCCGACACTGCCACGGCGCTTGCCGCCGCCACCGGCGGCGACGTGACCGGCCTCGACAATCGCGGTGCTGCCGAAGCAGGCGACATCGTCGTGGTCGCCGTCCCCTGGGAAGGACATGGTGAGCTCCTGGCCGAGATGCGTGGCCAGCTCGCCGGCAAGGTGGTGGTCGACTGTGTGAACCCTCTCGGCTTCGACAAGCAAGGCCCCTTCGCGCTGAAGGTCGACGAAGGCTCGGCCGCACAGCAGGCCGCCGCTCTGCTTCCCGACAGCACGGTCGTAGGGGCGTTCCACAACGTCAGCGCGGTGCTCCTCGAGGATCCCGAGGCCGCCCAAGTGGACACGGACGTGCTCGTGCTGGGCGACGACCGCGAGGCGACCGACCTCGTGCAGAGCCTTGCCGACCTGATCCCCGGCGTTCGCGGCGTGTACGGCGGACGCCTGCGCAATGCGCACCAGGTGGAGGCACTGACCGCCAACCTGATCAGCATGAACCGGCGCTACAAGGCTCACTCCGGGATCCGGGTGACAGACCTGGACCGATGACGTCCGTCCGGTATGCCGAGCCCTTCGTGCGGAACAGCGCGACAGTCCCGATCCCGCCGAGGTGGCCGACCACAGTTCTCCGCCCGGCTGCAGGCCCTTGTGCGAGCGGTGCTCGACCGAGGAGATCAGCTCCCGGTGGGCGGTGCCGCAGGTCTTCGGCTTGTCGGCGACCGGCACCCAGGGCACCTGGCGCTGCTTCTCCATCAGCTTCGTCGTGAACCGCTGCGCCGCTTTCGCGTCCGGCTCGGACCGCGGCATGAAGTCCGGCGCGGTGCAGTCCCGGCCGACGGCCCGTTACGCGTAGTCGCGCACCCCGGCTATCTCCGTGAAGACCTCCTCGGGACACCCTTGTCCCCGGCCCGCGGCCGGCCGGGGCGCAACGCTGCGGTGTACTGGGGCCGAACCGGCCGCAGCACTGCCAAACGGTGTCGTGGGAGACGGCCATTCCCCGGCAGGAGCGGTTCTCCGGCTTCGGTGTAACCGAGCGGGACGCGGTGACAGGGCTCCACCGCGTGGGAGATCGTCCCGGCCGGGAACCGGTGCCCCATGTATGACATCGCCGGCTCGGCAGTCTCCACAACCGGTCCTCCCCGACCGATCGACCAACCGGACGACCGCCCAGGACCGACGCCGTCACTCGGCTTGGCAATGCCCCGAAGCGGTGCTCAGGTCAGGGAGGACCTGTTCGCACCAGATGGTCTTGCCCAGGCGGGTGTGCCGGGTGCCCCAGCGGTGGGTCAGCTGGGCGACCAACAGCAGGCCCCGGCCCCCCTCGTCGGTCAGGCGTGCCCGGCGCAGGTGCGGGGCGGTGCTGCTGGCGTCGGACACCTCGCAGATCAGCGTGTCGACCTTGATCAGCCGAACCTGGATGGGCGGTTTGCCATACCGGAGAGCATTGGTGACCAGCTCGCTCACCACCAGTTCAGTCACGAAGCCCAGCTCCGTCAGTCCCCAGGCTGCCAGCCGGTCCCCGGCCCAGGCGCGGGCGTCGCCGACAGCAGCCGGATCTGCCGGGGCGTCCAGCGTGGCGACCTGGTCTGCACTCAGGGCGCGGATGCGGGCGAGGATCAGAGCGACATCGTCGGCGTGCTTGGCCGGAAGCAGCTCCTTGAGCACGCGGTCGCACAGGGCGTCCAGCGAGGGTGCAGGCCGGGCGAGCGCGGTACACAGTCGCTTCAGCCCCTCATCGAGGTCACGGACGTGGGCGTCGAGCAGGCCGTCGGTGTACAGAGCGAGCAGGCTGCCTTCAGGCAGTTCCACCTCGGTGGATTCGAACGGCAGGCCGCCCAGTCCGAGCGGGGGTCCGGCAGGTAGCCGCAACACTTGTGCGGATCCGTCAGGGGCCACCGCCAGCGGCGGCGGATGCCCTGCCCGGGCAAGAGCACAGGTGCGGGAAACCGGGTCGTACACCGCGTACGCGCAAGTGGCCCCCAGGTCGGTGGCGTCGGCATGGGCGTCACTGTCTTCCCCGGCAAGGCGGATGACCACGTCATCCAGGTGCGTGAGCAGTTCTTCCGGAGGGAGATCGATGTCCGCAAGGGTGCGAACCGCCGTGCGCAACCGCCCCATGGTGGCGGCGGCGGTCAAACCGCGGCCGACGACATCGCCGACGACCAGAGCCACCCGGGCACCGGACAGGGGAATCACATCGAACCAGTCCCCACCGACGCCGGAGTGCCCGCCGGCGGGCAGGTAGCGGGAAGCGGCCTCGACCGCCACCTGCCCCGGCAGCCGCTGAGGCAGCAAGCTGTGCTGCAGTGCCAGGGCAGCAGTGCGCTCGCGCGTGAACCGCCGAGCGTTGTCCAGACACACCGCGGCCCGGGCGACCAGCTCCTCGGCCAGCAAGCGGTCGCTGTCGGTGAACGGCTCCGGAGTGCTGCGGAGGATGATGGTCACGCCCAGGACAGTGCCGCGCGCGCACACCGGGACGCCCAGTATCCACTGGTATCCCTTCTCCCGGTACGGTTCCTCGCGCACGGGGTCTTCGGCCAGCCAGGCGCGCGCCGCGGGGTCCGTCACTCGGTGGATGATCGAACGGCCGGTCGCCATACAGCGGACCGCAGGTGCGTGCGCGGGGTAGAAGTCCACTTCTCCCGGCTGGAACAGGGCTTCCGGGGCTCCCGGGAGGATCGACTGGTTGGCAACCCTGCGCAGCGCCACCGCGCCCGTGAAAGGACCGGGCTCCTCCCCCTCCAGCAGGGTGTCCAGCAAATCGACGTTGACCCAGTCCGCGTGCAGCAAGGGGAGGATCACATCGGCGAGTTCCTGAGCGGTGCGCATCACGTTCAGGGTGCTGCCGATGCGGGTGCCTGCCTCGTTCAACACGGCCAGCCGCTCGCAGGCGCGGTACTGCTCTGTGGTGTCATCTACCGTGGCGCACAGGCCCAGCACGCGCCCCTGACGGTCCCGCAGCGGGGAGGCGGATACCGAAAAGACACGGTCGTGCTCACGATCGGCGGGCACGCGGCCGCGCATCTCCCGGTTCCGTATGGGCTCACCGGTGGCGAGGGCCTGCCGCAAGCTCCGCTCCCAGGCCGCCGCGTCCCGGCTATGCAGGACATCGGTCAAGCGCTTGCCCCGGTTGTCCGTCTCCGAACCGATCAGGCGGGTCATCGCGGCGTTCTGGCGAGCGCACCGCAGCTTCGTGTCGCAGACCATGAGCGCGACCGTGGAAGATGTGAAGAGCCAGTCCAGTACCGCTTGGTCGTCCGGGGGCAGAGCCACGGACTGCCCGGCGACAGTCGGAGGCAGTGGCCTCTCGTGCGATTCTCGGCCGCCGTCGGCAGCGTTGTCGGCGCTCATACAGCCCGGCCTCACTGGGAGGGAGCATGGGTGGCCCTGGACTGATCTCCAAGCCCTCAGTATGCACCGCGGACAATCCATACTCAACCGACAGCCGGACCGCTCGACGGGCAGACCCTGTTCGCTCCGACCGGGACATGACCGGCCACGGTCTCCGAGGACTCCCGGCTTCGGAGACCTACCTGCGCTCGAAACGATCTCCGACGATCTCCGGGACGGGCTCTTGGGCGGTCGGCCGAGTGTGGCCAGGGTGCATCCGCTGGTCCGCCCAGCTTCTCCCACGACTCGGCTGGGGGCAGGGCCATGATGGGCGGGGGCGGTGATGTCAGGGTGTCTCGGGCGGTGCGCCGACGGTGGCCAGCAGGTGTGTCCAGGTGTGCGCCAGGGACATCGCTGCGGGCGGGCGCCGGGCTGAGCGGGCCACGCGGGCGGTGATGTGGATGAGGTGAGCACGCGGGGTGCCCCGGGCGTGGAAAGCGGTGGCCGTGGCCCTGGAAGCGTCGTTCGCCGGTGGACCAGGGCTCAGGCGGCCTCGCGCGTCCGGAACGCCTGCGCCTCCCAGGTACCGTCCAGGCGCGGGGCCAGCCAACCGGGCGCCGCGGCGCGGAAGGCGGCGGGGGACAGCGCCCCCGCCCCGGCCGGCAGGGCGCCCAGGAGCGGGGCGCCGGCGACCTCCGGCAGGTCGGTGACGTTGCACCGCATCGCCAGGTCGGGCGCAGCGGGCCAGCTGCCGATCACCACGCCCAGCAGCTCCAGTTGCCGGCAGCGCAGTTCGCGGGCCGTCAGTTCGGTCGCGTTGAGCGTGCCGAGCCCGGCCGGCGCGACCACCAGCACCGGCGCCCCCAGCAGGGCGGCCGCGTCCGCCAGGGTGCCGCCCGTCTCGTCGAAGCGGACGAGCAGCCCGCCCGCGCCCTCGACGAGCACCAGGTCGTGCCCGGCCGCCAGTTTCTGCGCGGCCTCGGCCACCTGGTGCGGGCTGACCGTCGCCAGTCCCGCCCGCCGGGCGGCCGTCGCCGGGGCCAACGGCTCCGGATAGCGGGCCAGTTCGGCAGTCGTCACGGCGCCCGCGAGCCGGGCCACCTCGTCGGCGTCCCCGCGCTCGTCGGGCCGTACCCCCGTCTGCGCGGGCTTCACCACCGCCACCGACCGGCCGGCGGCCAGCGCGGCGGCGGCGACGGCGGCCGTGGTGACCGTCTTGCCGACCTCCGTGCCCGTGCCCGTGATCACCAGTACCGGCATGTCATCCCTCCCGTGCGGCGGCGCACACCGCGCGCGTGATCCGTGCCACGTCCGCGTCGCCCGTGACGTACGGCGGCATCGTGTAGACCAGGTCGCGGAACGGCCGCAGCCACACGCCCTCGCGTACGGCGGCGGCCGTGGCGGCCGTCATGTCCACCTCGTGGTCGAGCTGGACGACCCCGATGGCGCCGAGGACCCGTACGTCCTTCACGCCCGGAAGCTCCGTGGCCGGCGCCAGCCCCTCGCGCAGCCCCGCCTCGATCCGCCGGACCTCCGCCCGCCAGTCCTGGCCGAGCAGCAGCTCGATGGAGGCGCAGGCGACGGCCGCGGCGAGCGGGTTGCCCATGAAGGTCGGGCCGTGGGCGAGCACCGGCACCTCGCCCCGCGAGATGCCGTCGGCCACCCGGGAGGTGCACAAGGTGGCCGCCATCGTCAGATAGCCGCCGGTCAGCGCCTTGCCCACGCACATCACATCCGGCGTCACCGCCGCCTGCTCCGCCGCGAACAGCGTCCCCGTGCGCCCGAACCCGGTCGCGATCTCGTCGAACACCAGCAGCACGTCGTGCGCGTCGCACGCCTCGCGCAGCACCCGCAGATACGCGGGGGAGTGGAACCGCATCCCGCCCGCGCCCTGCACCACCGGCTCGACGATCACCGCGGCCAGTTCGTCCGCGTGCTCCCCGATCGCCGAGCGCAGCCGCTCGGCGTACGCCTCGTCCCAGTCCGCCGGCGGCGCGTCCACGAACACCTGCCGGGGCAGCACCCCGGTCCACAGCTCGTGCATCCCGCCCTCGGGGTCGCACACCGACATCGGCTGCCAGGTGTCGCCGTGGTAGCCGCCGCGCCAGGTCAGCAGCCGCCGCTTGGCGGGGCGGCCCAGCGAGCGCCAGTACTGCAGGCACATCTTGACCGCCACCTCCACCGACACCGAGCCGGAGTCGGCGAGGAAGACGTGCTCCAGGCCGTCCGGCGAGATGTCGACGAGCAGCTTCGCCAGGCGTACGGCGGGCTCGTGGGTGAGCCCGCCGAACATCACGTGACTCATCCGGCCGAGCTGCTCGCGGGCGGCCTCGTTCAGCACCGGGTGGTTGTAGCCGTGGATCGCCGACCACCAGGACGACATGCCGTCGACCAGCTCGCCCGAGCCGTCGGCCATGCGCAGCCGCACCCCGTTCGCCGACCCGACGACGAGCGGTTCGGCGCGGCCGGGCATCGGACCGTACGGATGCCACACGTGGCGCCGGTCGAGCTCCAGCAGTTCGGCGACGGGCAGGTCAGGCATTGGGCGCGAGGTCCGTTCCGGCGCCGCGACGGCGTACCGCGACCAGGTCGGTGCGCGGCTCGGCGGCCGTCGGCACCGCCGCTGCGGCCGTCGCGGCCGTACCGCAGACACCTCCGCCCTCGTGCGACCCGCACCCGGCGCCTTCCGCCCCCTCGTGCGACCCGCACCCGGCGCCCTCGGCCCCCTCGTGCGACCCGCACCCCGCGCCTTCGTGCGACCCGCACCCTCCGCCGGCCGCCGCCCGGTGCTCCGGCAGGGTCACCTGCTCGCTGCCCTCCACCTCGAAGCCGGCGTCGGCGATCATGTCCAGGTCGGCCTTGCCCGCCTGGCCCTCGCTGGTCAGGTAGTCCCCGAGGAAGATCGAGTTGGCCAGGTGCAGGGCGAGGGGCTGCATCGTGCGCAGGTGCACCTCGCGGCCGCCCGCGATGCGGACCTCGACGTCCGGGCACACGAACCGGACCATCGCCAGGATGAGCAGGCAGCGCTGCGGCGTGAGGTTCCACTCCTTGGCCAGCGGGGTGCCCTCGAACGGGATGAGGAAGTTGACCGGCACCGAGTCCGGGTCCAGCTCGCGCAGCGAGAAGACCACGTCCACCAGGTCCTCGTCGGTCTCGCCCATGCCCGCGATCAGGCCCGAGCAGGCCGACAGGCCCGCCGCGTGCGCCTTGTGCACGGTGTCCACGCGGTCGGCGTAGGTGTGCGTGGTCGTGATCTCCCCGTACGTCCCCTCGGACGTGTTGAGGTTGTGGTTGTAGGCGTCGGCGCCGGCCTCCCGCAGCCGCTCCGCCTGGCCGTCGGAGAGCAGGCCGAGGCACGCGCACACCTCGACGTCCTCGTTCTGCTCCTTGATCGCCTTGATGGTGTCCGAGACCCGGTCCACGTCGCGGTCGGTCGGCCCGCGCCCGCTCGCCACCAGGCAGACCCGCTTGGCGCCGCCCGCCAGACCGGCCGCGGCGGCCCGGGAGGCCTCGTCGGGCTTGAGCCAGGTGTACTTCAGGATGTCGGCCTTGGAGCCGAGCCGCTGGGAGCAGTACGAGCAGTCCTCCGGACACAGTCCGGACTTGAGGTTGACCAGGTAGTTGAGTTTGACCCGTCGGCCGAACCAGTGCCGGCGCACCTTGCCGGCCGCGGCCACCACATCGAGCAGGTCGTCGTCGGAAGCGGCGAGGACGGCCAGAGCTTCCTCGCGGGTCGGCAGCTCGCGCCGAAGCCCCTTGTCCACCAGCGTGTTCAACAGGTCCATGAGAGCCGATCCTGTCCTACGAGGCGGCCCGGGGCCAAGGAGAGTTTGAACAACGGAGACACTTCGATGTGTGGGTATCGCCACATCATGGGCCGGGGGACGTGCGGCTAGGGTCTGTCCACTGCCTAAAAATGCCCTCGGAGGAGCCATGGCGTTCGGCTGGATCGACGAGCAGGCGGAGCTGCGCCGGCGTGCCGGACTCGTGCGGACCCTGCGCCCCCGTCCGGCCGATTCGTCGCTGCTCGACCTGGCGAGCAACGACTACCTGGGCCTGGCCCGTCATCCCGAGGTCGCCGAGGGCGCGGCGCGGGCCGCGCGGGTCTGGGGCGGCGGCGCGACCGGGTCCCGGCTGGTGACCGGCACCACCGAACTGCACGCCGAGCTGGAGCGCGAGCTGGCAGCCTTCTGCGGCGTCGAGGCGGCGCTCGTCTTCTCCTCCGGCTACGCGGCCAACCTCGCCGCCGTCACCGCGCTCGCGCCGCACGGCTCGCTGATCGTCTCCGACGCGGGCAACCACGCGTCGCTGATCGACGGCTGCCGGCTGGCCCGGGGCACCACCCAGGTCGTCGGGCACGCCGATCCGGAGGCGGTGCGCAAGGCGCTGGGCACGCACCGGGGCGCGGCCGTCGTCGTGTCCGACACGGTCTTCTCGGTCGACGGGGACGCGGCGCCGCTGGCCGGGCTCGCGGCGGCCTGCCGGGAGCACGGCGCCGGGCTGGTCGTCGACGACGCCCACGGGCTGGGCGTCCTCGGCGACGGCGGCCGCGGGGCGCCGCACGCGGTGGGGCTCGCGGGTGCCGACGACGTCGTCGTCACGGTCACGCTGTCCAAGTCGCTCGGCAGTCAGGGCGGCGCCGTCCTGGGTCCCGCCCGGGTGATCGACCACCTGGTGAACGCGGCCCGGACCTTCATCTTCGACACGGGGCTGGCGCCCGCGTCCGCGGGCGCCGCCCTGGCGGCCGTGCGGCTGCTCGGCCGCGAGCCGCAGCGGGCGGCGCGGGCCCGCGCGGTGGCGGCCGACCTGCACGCACGCCTGACGGCCGACGGCCTGCAGGCGGTACGACCGGACGCCGCGGTCGTCTCCGTGCGCGCGCCGTCCCCGGAGGGGGCCGTGCGGTGGGCGGCCGACTGCCGGGCGGCAGGGCTGGCCGTGGGCTGTTTCCGACCTCCTTCCGTGCCCGACGGCGTCTCACGGCTCAGGCTGACCGCCCGCGCGGACCTCTCCGAGGCGCAGATCGAACATGCGGTGCGAGTGATCGGCGGGACTCGACCATGAGTCGGCGTGACACGGCCGGGCTCCGCACGACGCGGATCTGCTCCGCACGACGCGGATCTGATCAGTGCTTCAACGCGGCCGTGAACCCGGCCCAGCTCTCCGGCGAGAAGAGCAGTGCGGGCCCGGCCGGGTCCTTGGAATCTCGGACGGCGAGCAGACCGGCCCACGGGCCGGACCGCGGCGCCGCCGTCTCCACACAGTTGTTCGCACCGGTGCTGTAGCTGCTGCGCAGCCACCGCACGCCGTGCGGAACGATGCTGGAGGGGACGTTCCGAGGCAGTGCTGACATGGTGCCTCCTTACCCGCCGACGACTGTGCCGGCGAGGTAATCCAATGAGTCCTCGGGCGAAAGGGCTTGGATCTGAAGGGAGTTGAAGGCCTCCGTGTAGGCCTGGAGGTCTTCTTTCCGTTCCAAGTGGAGGCTACTCGTCAGGTGGTCTAGAACAACCACGTCCAGATCAGAAGTGCTCGAAAATGAGAAAATAACGAAAGACCCGGTGACGCCGACGTGTGCTCCGGCGCCGAACGGCAGGATCTGCAGCCGTACTTGCGGCAGGCGCGCCGCCTCGACCAGGCGTTCGAGCTGCCGCGCCATGACCTCGGGCCCGCCGATCTCCCGGCGCAGCACCGCCTCGTCCAGCACCGCGCTGAACTCCAGGGGCGGGTCGGCCCGCAGCACCTCCTGCCGGGCCAGGCGCACCTCGACCAGCGCGTCGAGCCCCGCGTCGTCCAGCCCGCGGACCGCGGCCCGGGTCACCGCCCGCGCGTACTCGGGCGTCTGCAGCAGCCCCGGCACCACCGACGTCTCCAGGGTGCGCATCGCGTCGGCCTGGGACTCCAGGCTGATGAAGTCGCTGTAGTCCGGCGGCAGGATGCCGCGATAGGCGTGCCACCAGTGGTGCCGGCCGGTGTTCTCGTCCGAGCCCGCCAGCACCAGCATCAGATCGCGCAGCCGCGGATCGGACACCCCGTAGGCGTCCAGGAGCAACCGCACATCGGCCGGTTTCACCCCGCTGGTGCCCGTCTCGATACGACTGACCTTCGACTGGTGCCAGCCCACCAGCCGCGCCGCCTCACCGCTGGTGAGCCTCGCCTCGGCGCGCAGCGCACGCAGTTCGGCGCCCAGCTTCCTGCGGCGCACCGCGGGACCGTGCTGCATGGGTCCCTCCTTACTCCTTATGAGGCGCCCCAATACGGTCTCTCGTGGCAGAGTTCACCGCTTTGAGCGACAGATATATGCATATCTCGGTGGATCGCCAGCCGTGACCCGTGCGGTGATGGCAGTCTGACGGCGAAGCACCAGTCCGGGACCGTACTCGAACCATCCGCTCCGTGTCGGACCAGCGGCCCCGGGGGAAAGGGACGACGTCGTCATGGCAGACCATCTGGAAGCATCCGTCACTCTGCCGAGCGATCCCGCCTCGGTCTGCGCGGCCCGCACCTACGCGATCGACACCCTCGCGGAGTGGGGCCTGGCGCCGCACACGGAGGTGGCCGACACCGTGCGGCTCATCGTCTCCGAACTCGCCACCAACGCCGTCCAGCACACCCTCGGGCAGTCGCCCACCTTCACCGTCGGACTCGAACTCGACCGCGACGAACAGCTGCGCATCGGGGTCACCGACAGCCACCCCCGGTTCCCGAAGCGGCTGCCCGCCGCCGTCCAGCAGGACAACGGCCGCGGCCTGGTGATCATCCGCTGGCTGACCGCCGAGTGCGGCGGCAGACTCTGCGTGCGCCCCACCCGGGAGGGCGGCAAGACCGTCTCCGTCGAACTGCCGTGGAAGGTGCCGGCCCGGCCGGTGCCGGCAGCCGGGCAGCAGGAGCCGTAGCGGGGCTCGGGCGAGGGGGTTCAGCGGCGCCGTACCGGCGGCTCCCGGTGCACGGCCCCGTCCAGCGGCGCTCCCGGCTGCCTGACGACGGGCGCGGCCTGCTGCGCGCCCTGCTGCGGGGCCTGCTGTTCGGCGGACAGGCCCGCCCGCCGCACCAGGCGAGGCAGCAGCCACCACAGGCCGAGGCACACGCACAGGGTGGCCGCGCCCGCGGCCACGCCGCCCGCCCGGCCCGTCGTCACGTCCACCACGAGCAGCACCGAGCCGGTGAACGCCAGCACCAGCACACCCATGCCGATGGTGGCGAGCCGTGAGGACACCTGGACGACGCGCGGCTTGGCGCCCCGCTGGAACAGCGAGCGGTGCAGCGCGGCCGGCGCGGTGAACAGGGCGGCGGCGAGGACCGCGAGCAGCAGTGTGGTGACGTAGGTGGCCCGCTGGACCGGGTCGAGGGACGGGAAGCGCGGGGTGAAGGCCAGGGTCAGCAGGAAGGCGAAGAGGATCTGCACGCCGGTCTGGGTGACGCGCAGTTCCTGGAGCAGTTCGCCGAAATTGCGGTCGGCGCGCTCCAGCGGGGTCTCGTTGCGTGCGGTGCAGGGGACATGGTCGGCCATGGTTGAACGGATAACCGGTCAGGGCCCTGTCACGCCTCGTGGGGTGGCGGCGTGTCAGGGGCGCCGCCACCGCACGCAAGGATCAGCTGACCCGGCCGTACCAGACGCTCTTCGTCCAGATCTTCTGCAGTCTCACCACGTCCCCGGTCTTCGGGGCGTGCCAGATCTTCCCCTTTCCGGCGTAGATGCCGACGTGGTAGACGTACGAACCCGAATGGAAGAACACGAGGTCTCCGGCCTTGCGGCTCTTGGCGGAGATGTGGCGGGTCTTGTTGTACTGCTGGGCCGCGGTACGCGGCAGGCTCTTGCCCGCCTTCTTGAACGAGTACAGCGTGAGCCCGGAGCAGTCGAACCGGTACGGCCCGGTGGCACCCCACCGGTAGGGCGCACCCTTCTTGGAAGCCGCGATCTGCAATGCCTTCGTCGCGGGCGTCGCGGCGGCCGCGTCGGAGGCGAAGCCCGGGACCACGACCGAGCCGCCCACCGCGGCGATGGTGAGGGCCGAGGCCGTGCCGGCCCGGACCATCATCGACGGGACACGATTGAGCGCAGTCATGCGCAACCCTTCGTCAGCCGCCTGTGAAGGATGACCTGTCGGATTCGGGCTGGCGAAGTTGCCCGGCCGCGTGCGCGGCTTCACCCCAAGGGCTGCTCGGCCCGGTCATGGCGTGACCGTTCCGGCGACCCGTCGTGCTTGGGTCCTCCACTCCTGCCGATCCACTCCTGTCGACCGGTCATCCGGGCGGCGGCAGGACTCGGCGTCCGCCCGGATCGCCCCGCCGCGGCGGCGGGGACTTGTCGTCAGACACGGATCTTGGCTCACGGATTTCCGAAAAGCCCAACGGAAACGGGGATTTGTGTTGTTACTCACCACTCACCCGTTCGGGTGCCCACCGCTGTGTTCGGACGCGCGTCATCACCTCCGAAACCGCCCGGACCAGCGAAGAAGGCCCTCATCCCGCCTTGGGGCCGGGCCCGTTGCGCAACCCGACCGGTCAAAAAAGAGGAGGTGTGTCTAGTCCGGAAGGCGGTACGCCGTTTGGTCCGTTTCGGCCCCGGCCCGGACACCGCGCCGGGCGACCGCGGCCCGCGCCCGGCGCGTGCCTCAAGTGCCGGACTGCGGGGGCACGGTGACCCGGGCGGTGCGCCGCTCGCCGTCCAGCACCCGCAGCGCCCGCGCCAGGGTGGGGGCGTGCAGTTCGGTCTCGCCCCGTTGGTGCATCAGGGCGAGCGCGTCGCGCAGTTCGGCCGCCCGGGCCACCAGCGCCTGCGCGGCCCGCAGCCCGCCGTAGGTGTCGCCGTGGCGGGCCGGATTGATGCGGCCGAGCAGGTCGGCCACGTCGAGGTAACGGTCGATCAGCTCGCCCTCGGCGCGGGTCAGCGCGGGCAGCGGCGGGAGTTCGGGCGGGAGCACCGGCCGCTCACCTCCCGGCGGGCGGGGCGAGGGGCGCCCGGCGGCCGGGGACGATCCGGTCCACCAGGCCGTAGTCCACGGCCTGCCGGGCGTCGAAGACCCGGTCCCGCTCGATGTCGGCGCCGATCTTCTCCCGGCTGTGTCCGGTGGCCCGGGCCAGCATCTCCTCCACGAGACGGCGATTGCGCGTCAGTTCCTCCGCCTGCACCGCCAGATCACTCGCCTGGCCCCGCACCGGCTCGGCGAGCGCGGGCTGGCGGATCACCACCCGCGCGCCCGGCAGTGCGGAGCGCTTGCCCGGAGTCCCGGCGGCCAGCAGCACCGCGGCCGTGGAGGCGGCCTGCCCCAGGCACGTCGTCTCCACGTCGCAGGAGACGTACCGCATCGTGTCGTAGAGCACCGTCATGGCGCTGAACGAGCCGCCCGGCGAGTTGATGTACAGCGCGATGTCCCGGCCGGGGTCCTTGTGCTCGAGGTACATGAACTGGGCCGTCAGGTCGTTCGCCGCGGTGTCGTCGAGGGGCGTGCCGAGGAAGAGGATCCGCTCCTCCAGCAGCTTCGCGTACGGATCCGTCGGCCTGTGCCCGGACGCGGTCCGTTCGGTGAACCCGGGCAGGACGTGGCGGGCGGACGGTCGGGTCATGGCATACCCCTCCTCGCGACAGAGCTGTCCCCGGAGCTGCCCCCCGGAGCTGTCTCTGTAAAAAATGTACAGGACGTACATGACGTTATGATGGAGGTATGGCCTACGAGATTCCGGTGACGCAAGCCAGGGCTGAGCTCGCCGACCTGATCAACCGGGTGGTGTACGGCGGTGAGCGCGTCGTGGTGACGCGGCACGGCAAGCCCCTCGTCGCCCTCGTCTCCGCCGCCGACCTGGAACGGCTCGACGCGCTCGACCAGCCGGCGGAGGACCAGGTGATCAGCGCGGTCTCCACGGTCCGCGAGGTCGCGTCCGCGCCCCGCGAGCCCCGGCGGTTCGGCATCGCGGCGGAGCACCGGAGGCCGGGCGCGTCGTAGACCCCGCGCGCGGGTAGAGGCTCCCGGGGCGGCGGCCGGGAAGGTCACGGCTCGGTTAACGTGCCGGAAACCCGGTCCAACTAGCCTGCCCTCCCACGCCACCAGGGACTTTGCCCCGTGGCCGCGGCAACCGGGCCCCGCACGGTCCGGAGCGAGGACTGTGAGGTGGTTACGTGCAACTGACGCCGCACGAGCAAGAGAGGCTGCTGATCCACGTGGCGGCCGACGTCGCGGAGAAGCGCCGGGCCCGCGGGCTCAGGCTCAACCACCCCGAGGCGGTCGCCCTGATCACCTCGCACATCCTCGAAGGCGCCCGCGACGGCCGCACGGTCGCCGAGCTGATGGCCTCCGGGCGCACGGTGCTGACCCGGGACGACGTCATGGACGGCGTGCCGGAGATGATCCACGACGTCCAGGTGGAGGCGACCTTCCCGGACGGCACCAAGCTGGTCACCGTCCACGACCCGATCGTCTGAGAGGGCCGTCGATGATCCCCGGAGAGATCCTGTTCGCCGACGGCCCGATCGTCTGCAACGAGGGCCGCGAGGTCACCCGGCTGACCGTGCTCAACGCCGCCGACCGGCCCGTCCAGGTCGGCTCCCACTACCACTTCGCCGAGGCCAACCCCGGCCTGGAGTTCGACCGCGCCGCGGCCCGGGGCAAGCGGCTGAACGTCGCCGCCGGCACCGCCGTGCGCTTCGAGCCCGGGATCCCCGTCGACATCGAACTCGTCCCGCTCGCCGGCGCCCGCATCGTGCCGGGGCTGCGCGGGGAGACCGGAGGTGCCCTCGATGCCTGAGATCTCGCGCGCCGCGTACGCCGACCTGTTCGGCCCGACGACCGGCGACCGCATCCGGCTCGCCGACACCGACCTGCTGATCGAGATCGAGGAGGACCGCAGCGGCGGCCCCGGCGCCGCCGGCGACGAGGCCGTCTTCGGCGGCGGCAAGGTCATCCGCGAGTCCATGGGCCAGTCGCGTGCCACGCGCGCGGACGGCGCCCCCGACACCGTCATCACCGGCGCCGTCGTCGTCGACCACTGGGGCGTCGTCAAGGCCGACATCGGCATCCGCGACGGCCGCATCACCGGGATCGGCAAGGCGGGCAACCCCGACACCATGGACGGGGTCCACCCGGACCTGGTGATCGGCCCGGAGACCGAGGTCATCGCCGGCAACGGGCGCATCCTGACGGCCGGCGCCATCGACGCGCACGTCCACTTCATCTGCCCGCAGATCGCCGACGAGGCGCTGTCCGCCGGCATCACCACCCTGGTCGGAGGCGGCACCGGACCGGCCGAGGGCTCCAAGGCCACCACCGTCACCCCCGGCCCCTGGCACCTGGCGCGGATGCTGGAGGCGATGGAGGCCTACCCGCTGAACATCGGCTTCCTCGGCAAGGGCAACACCGTCTCCCAGGAGGCGATGCTGTCCCAGATCCGCGGCGGCGCGCTGGGCCTGAAGCTGCACGAAGACTGGGGATCCACCCCGGCCGTCATCGACGCCTCCCTGACCGTCGCCGACCGGACCGGCATCCAGGTCGCCATCCACACCGACACGCTCAACGAGGCCGGCTTCGTGGGCGACACCCTCGCGGCGATCGCCGGGCGCGGCATCCACGCGTACCACACCGAGGGCGCGGGCGGCGGGCACGCGCCGGACATCATGACCGTCGTCTCCCAGCCGAACGTGCTGCCCAGCTCCACCAACCCGACGCGGCCGTTCACCGTCAACACCGCCGAGGAGCACCTCGACATGCTGATGGTGTGCCACCACCTCAACCCGGCGGTGCCGGAGGACCTGGCCTTCGCCGAGTCCCGCATCCGGCCGTCCACCATCGGGGCGGAGGACATCCTGCACGACCTCGGCGCGATCTCGATCATCTCCTCCGACTCCCAGGCCATGGGCCGCGTCGGCGAGGTGGTCCTGCGGACCTGGCAGACGGCGCACGTGATGAAGCGGCGCCGGGGCGCGCTGCCCGGTGACGGGCGGGCGGACAACCGGCGGGTGCGCCGGTACGTCGCCAAGTACACGATCAACCCGGCCCTCGCACAGGGCCTGGCCCGGGAGATCGGGTCCGTGGAGACCGGCAAGCTCGCCGACCTGGTGCTGTGGGAGCCGGCGTTCTTCGGCGTGAAACCGCACCTCGTCCTCAAGGGCGGCCAGATCGCCTACGCGCAGATGGGCGACGCCAACGCCTCCATCCCGACGCCGCAGCCGGTCCTGCCGCGGCCGATGTACGGGGCGTTCGGGCGGGCGCCGGCCGCCAACTCGCTGAACTTCGTCGCCCCGCTCGCGATCGAGGACGGGCTGCCGGAACGGCTCGGGCTCGGCAAGCGGTTCACCGCCATCGACTCGACGCGCGGGGTGACCAAGGCGGACATGCGCGAGAACGCCGCGCGGCCCGAGGTGCGGGTCGACCCCGACAGCTTCGCCGTGCACATCGACGGCGAACTCGTCGAGGCCACGCCGGCCGCCGAACTGCCCATGGCCCAGCGTTACTTCCTCTTCTGATGTCCCGGGCCGCGCTTCTCGTCCTGGCCGACGGCCGCTTTCCCGCCGGAGGGCACGCGCACTCCGGCGGGGCGGAGGCGGCCGTGAAGGCCGGGCGGATCACGTCGGCGGCGAGTCTGGAGGAGTTCTGCCGGGGCCGGCTGCACACCACGGGCCTCGTCGCGGCGGCGACGGCCGCGGCGGCGGTGCTCGGCGTGGACCCGTCGGTGCTGGACGCCGCCGCCGACGCGCGGACGCCCTCGCCGGCGTTGCGCCTGGCCGCGCGGAAGCTGGGCAGGCAGCTGACGCGGGCCGCCCGGGCGACCTGGCCCTCCGGCGAACTCGACGCGCTGGCCGAGGAGTTCCCCAAGGGGGCGCACCAGCCCGTGGTGCTCGGGCTGGCGGCACGGGCAGCCGGCCTCTCGCCGCAGGACGCGGCGCACTGCGCGGCGTACGAGAGCGTGAGCGGCCCGGCGAGCGCCACCGTGCGGCTGCTCGCCCTCGACCCCTTCGACGCGACGGGGGTGCTGGCGCGGCTGGCGCCGGAGCTGGACCGCGTCGCGGACCGGGCGGTCGAGGCGGCGCGGCGGGTCGCCCGCGAGGGCGTCGACGCGCTGCCCGCGGCGTCGGCCCCGCTGCTGGAGATCGGCGCGGAGGAGCATGCGGCCTGGGGCGTGCGGTTGTTCGCCTCGTGACCCCGGGGACCGCCGCCTGCCCCGGACTCCCTCCGGCCTGAACGGCCGCCACACACAATGCCGGACGGGCCGGATTCGCCGGACCCCTGCCGGAAGACCTTCGGAACGTCATAGGAGCCGACCCATGCATCTCGACCACTCCCACGACGGCCCCTCCGCCGTCAGCGCCGACGCCCGGCGCCCCGACGGCTCCCGCCGGGCGCTGCGGATCGGCCTCGGCGGGCCCGTCGGCTCGGGCAAGACCGCCACCGTCGCCGCCCTGTGCAGGGCGCTGCGCGACGAGTTGTCCCTCGCCGTCGTCACCAACGACATCTACACGCGCGAGGACGCCGAGTTCCTGCTCCGCGAGGCGGTGCTGCCGCCCGAGCGGATCACCGCCGTGGAGACCGGGGCCTGCCCGCACACCGCGATCCGCGACGACATCTCCGCCAACCTGGAGGCGGTGGAGGACCTGGAGGACGAGGCCGGGCCGCTCGATCTCGTCCTCGTCGAGTCGGGCGGGGACAACCTCACCGCGACCTTCTCCAAGGGGCTGGTGGACGCGCAGATCTTCGTGATCGACGTGGCCGGCGGGGACGACATCCCGCGCAAGGGCGGCCCCGGCGTCACCACCGCCGACCTGCTCGTCGTCAACAAGACCGACCTCGCGCCGTACGTCGGCTCCGACCTCGGGCGGATGGCCGCCGACGCCAAGACGCAGCGCGGCGAACTGCCGGTCGTCCTGCAGTCGTTGCGGAGCGAGGGCGGCGTGCGCGAGGTCGCCGGCTGGGTGCGGGCGCGACTCGCGGCGTGGACGGCGTGACCACGGCCGGCGTGACCGCGGCCGGCGTGACCGCGGCCGGGGTGCGCGCGGCCGGGGTGCGCGCGGCCGCGCGGATGCTGACGCGGGGCGACGGGCGTGGCGGCACCGCGCTGCCCGTGCTGGAGAGCGACGGGCCGCTCGCGCTGCGGCGCACCCGGGGGAGCGGCGCCGAGGCGCGGGTGATGCTGGTCGGCGCGATGAGCGGCCCGCTCGGCGGAGACCACTTCACCGTGCGGGCCGATGTGCGGGACGGGGCCCGGCTGCGGGTCGGGTCGGCCGCCGCGACCATCGCGCTGCCGGGACAGGCGGGCGGCGAGGCCCGCTACGACGTCCGGCTCACCGTCGCCGACGGCGGCGAACTGCACTGGCTGCCGGAGCAGTTGATCTCCGCTCGGGGGAGCGACCTGCGCGTCACCACGCGGGCCGAGCTGGGCCCGGCGGCACGGCTGGTGCTGCGCGAGGAGCAGGTGCTGGGGCGCGTGGGGGAGGAACCCGGGCGGCTGACCAGCCGTCTCACCGTACGGATCGGACAGCGGACGGTCCTCGACCAGGAGCTCGGCTGCGGGCCCGGAGCGTCGGCCGGGTGGGACGGTCCGGCCGTGCTCGGCGGGCACCGGGCCGTGGGGCAACTGGTCGTCGTACGGCCCGAGTTCGCGACCCGGGCGGTGCCTGCGCGGATGCTCGGGGAGAGCGCCGCGCTGGTGCCGCTCGCCGGGCCCGCCGTGCTGGTGACCGCGGTGGCCACGGACGCGCTCCGCCTGCGCCGCGTCCTGGACGAGGCGTTGACCGTCCTCGTCTGAGCGGTCGTAGGTGGGGCAGCGCCCCGAAGGGGCGCGGGGAACTGCGCGGCCGGCCACGACGGCGCCGCGGCCGGCTCACCCGCACAACGCCGCCCGTCCAGCGGAGCGTCACGTCTCCGCTGAGCGGGATTCGTCTATCCGTTTATCGGATTGGCAAAGAAGGTCAACAAACCCTGTTCTCAGACGGTTCACAGCCGGAAGGATCCCTCTGTCAACCGCAACCACGCAGGGGGAGGCCCCACTTGAGGGACATCAGACCGAAGAGGCGTGTGGCGGCGCTCGGCTCGGCCGGAGTGCTGGTCACGGCGACGCTGATCGCCGGCGCCGTCGCCGCGCCCTCGGCGAGCGCGAGCGCGGGCGCCCGGCACGGCCAGGACCGCGAGGCGCGCGGAGCCGCGATCGCGGCGGAGCGGGCCGCGAAGGCCGGGATCGACTGGCAGGACTGCCCCGGGGACTGGGGGCTGGAGAAGCCGATCCAGTGCGGCTGGGTCACCGTGCCGCTCGACTACGCCAAGCCGTACGGCAAGCAGATCAAGCTCGCCGTCGACCGCATCGGCAACACCGGGACCGCTCAGGAGCGCCAGGGCGCGCTCGTCTACAACCCCGGTGGCCCCGGCGGCTCGGGCCTGCGCTTCCCGCGCCGGGTCACCACCAAGAGCGCCGTGTGGGCCAACGCGGCCAAGGCGTACGACTTCGTGGGCTTCGACCCGCGCGGCGTCGGCCACTCCGCGCCCATCTCCTGCATGGACCCGCAGGAGTTCGTGAAGGCGCCCAAGGCGGACCCGGTGCCCGACACCGAGGCCGACAAGCTGGCCCAGCGCAAGCTGGCCCGCGAGTACGCCGAGGGCTGCTACGAGCGCAGCGGCGAGATGCTGCCGTACATGACCACGCCGAACACCGTGCGCGACCTGGACGTCATCCGTGCCGCCCTTGGTGAGAAGAAGCTCAACTACCTCGGCGTCTCCTACGGCACGTACATCGGCGCCGTCTACGGCACGATGTTCCCCGGCCACCTGCGCCGCATGATCGTGGACAGCGTGGTCAACCCCTCGCGGGAGAAGATCTGGTACCAGGCCAACCTGGACCAGGACGTCGCCTTCGAGGGCCGCTGGAAGGACTGGGAGGACTGGGTCGCCGCCAACGACGCCACCTTCCACCTCGGCACCACCCGCGACGCCGTGCAGGACAAGTGGCTCCAGTTGCGCGCCACCGCCAAGCAGAGCCCCATCGGCGGGGTCGTCGGCCCGGCCGAGCTGATCTCCTTCTTCCAGAGCGCGCCGTACTACGACTCGACGTGGATACCCATCGCGACGGTGTTCAGCAAGTACGTCGCCGGCGACACCCAGGCGCTCGTCGACGCGGCCGCACCCGACCTCACGGACACCGCGGGCAACATCTCCTCGGAGAACGGCAACGCCGTCTACACGGCCGTCGAGTGCACCGACGCCAAGTGGCCCACCAGCTGGAAGAAGTGGGACCGGGACAACACCGAGCTCAACAAGAACTACCCGTTCATGACCTGGGCCAACGCCTGGATGAACCTGCCGTGCGCCACCTGGCCGGTCAAGCAGCAGACGCCGGTCGAGGTCAAGACGCACAAGGGCCTGCCGCAGGTGCTGATCGTGCAGTCCACGCGTGACGCCGCCACCCCGTACGAGGGCGCCGTCGAACTGCACAACCGCTTCAAGGGCTCCCGCCTGATCACCGAGAAGGACGCGGGCTCCCACGGCGTCACCGGTCTGGTCAACCCCTGCATCAACCAGCGGGTGGACGACTACCTCCTGACCGGCAAGCTGGACGCGGCGGACGTGACGTGCACCCCGCACGCCACGCCCAAGCCGTGACCGGCGGCCGTACGGCATGAGGGGGCGGCCGGTGTCCGGCCGCCCCTTCCTCGTCCCTCAGCCGAGCGGCATCCGGGGGAACCTGCGGGCCTTCTCGCCGTTCGGGGAGGCCTGCTGGGCCTTGGCGACGGCCGCGTACTCGTCGACGTACTCCTGCTCGGACAGCGACAGGATCGCGTACATGATCTCGTCGGTGACGGCCCGCAGGATCGCCTTCTCGTTCTCCATGCCGGCGTACCGCGAGAAGTCGAGGGGCTTGCCGAAGCGGATCGTCACGGACCGGAAGTTCGGGACGACCTGCCCCGGCGGCTGCGCCTCGAAGGTGCCGATCATCGCGCACGGGACCACCGGGACCTGGGCCTTCAGAGCCATCACGGCGACACCGACCTTGCCCTTGTACAGGCGTCCGTCGTGCGAGCGGGTGCCCTCCGGGTAGATGCCGAGCAGTTCGCCCCTGCGCAGCACCCCCAGCCCCTCGCGGATCGCGGCCTGGCCGGCGTCCTTGCCCGTGCGGTCGACCGGGATCTGCCCGGCGCTGCGGAAGAAGGCGGCGGTGAGGCGTCCCTTGATGCCGGAACCCGTGAAGTACTCCTTCTTGGCGAGGAAGGTGATGCGGCGCTTGATGATCGCCGGCATCAGGAAGTGGTCGGAGAAGGACAGGTGGTTGCCCGCGATGATGGCCGGGCCCGAGTCCGGGACGTGTTCGAGGCCTTCGATCCGGGGCCGGAAGAGCAGTCTCAGCAGTGGTCCCAGCAACACGTATTTGAGCAGGTAGTAGAACAAGAGGTCACTCCTCACTCCGGCGGATCGGTGGACTGCCGCGTTTCAGCAGGTCAACCGGCGTGTCGTGGGGCTGCCAGTCTAAGCGCTGGCACAACCTGCCGGAACTGGGCCGTTCGGTCCCCACCCGGGTTCCCCGACGGCCCGTCAGTTCAGCATGGCCCGTCGGTTCAGCACGGCCCGTCGGTTCAGCACGGCCCGTCAGGTCGGCACGGGCCGTCACAGGCGCACGATGACGAGCGCCGTGTCGTCGGTCGCGCCCCCCGGCGGCAGCAGTTCCAGCAGCACGGCGTCGGCGAGGGTCTCGGGGTCGTCCGCGCGATGGCTGCTCAGGGAGTCGGCGAGCCGCGCCAGACCGATGTCGATGTCCTCGCCCCGGCGTTCGATCAGGCCGTCGGTGTACAGCACGAGCGTGGCGCCCGAGGCGTAGCCGGTGGCGGCCTGCGGTCTGGGGAGCGGGACGGGGCACGCGTCCAGCGGCGGGTCGGTGGCCTGGTCGAGGAACTCCAGGCGTCCGTCGGCGTGCAGCAGCACGGGCGGCGGGTGCCCGGCGCTGCTGTAGGTGATGGTGCGTGCGTCCAGGTCGATGAACGTCGTGACGACGGTGGCCGATTCGGCGCCGTCCACCACGTGCGCGTACCGCCCCAGCACGTTCAGGGCCTGCGCCGGTCCGTCCGCGACGCGGGAGGCGGCGCTGAGCGCGCTGCGCAGCTGGCCCATGACACCCGCGGCCGACAGGCCGTGCCCGACCACGTCGCCCACGGACACGCCGATGCGGTTGCCGCCGACCAGGTCGACGAGGTCGTACCAGTCCCCGCACACGTGCAGCGCGCCGATCGCGGGCCGGTAGCGCACCGCCGCCGGGAGGTGGAGCACCTGGCGGCACGCGGGCAGCATCGCCTCCTGCAGCGCCAGCGCCACCTCGCGTTCGTGGGCGTGGGCCTGGCGGAGACGTTCGTTGACCGCCTGCAGTTCGCGGGCGCGCGAATACAGCTCGGCCTCGAGGACGCGGGCGCGGCTGCCGCTGGGGCCGCCGCGGGCCTTGATCAGCTCGGTGACCTCCTCGACGCGGTGCACCAGCAGCGTCACCTTGCCGTCCGCGTCGAGCACCGGCGCGTTGACCGTGCTCCAGTACCGCTCCTGCCACTCTCCGGGCCGCTCCGGGTTCTCCACGTCGTAGCGCTGCATGGCCATGGCGTCGCGTTCGCCGGTGGCCACCACCCGCCGCAGCGAGGCCGCCAGGTTGCGCGTGCCGGAGGCCGAGGAGTCGTTGGGATTGTCGGGGAAGACGTCGAAGAGGTAGCAGCCCACCAGGTCCTCGCGCCTGCGACCGGACAGGGTCACGTACTCGTTGTTGACGTCCGCGTAGACGAGGTCCGTGGTGAGCAGGGCCACCATGCCGGGCAGCGTCTGGAACACCGCCGCGTAGTCGATCGCCTCGCTCATGGCTCCCGCCTCACCACCGGGATCATCATTTTTCCACATGGTATGCCGTTCATGTGTCACTCCGGTGGCTCGGCCAGGGACTGCTCGGCCCAGATGACCTTGCCCTCTGCGAAGAAGCGGGTCCCCCACCGCTGCGAGAACTGGGAGACCAGCAGCAGCCCGCGCCCGCCCTCGTCGGTGGTGCGCGGATGGCGCAGATGCGGAGCGGTGGCGCCGCCGTCGGACACCTCGCAGATCAGGGCGCTGTCCCGGATCAGACGCAGCCGGATGGGCCCGGAGGCGTGCCGGAGGGCGTTGGTGACCAGCTCGCTGACGACGAGTTCGGTGGTGAAGACCAGCTCTTCCAGGCCCCAGTCGGTCAGCTGCCGGGTGGCCTCCTTGCGGGCCTGGGAGACCACGGCCGGGTCGGGGGGCAGGTCCCAGTCCGCCACCTGGCCGGCGCCCAGCAGCCTGGTGCGGGCCATCAGCAGGGCGACGTCGTCGTGCGGGCGGGCCGGAACGAGCGCGTCGACCACCGTGCGGCAGCGCAGCTCGAGCGAGGGCGCGTCCCGCTCCAGGGCCCGGCGCAGCCGGCCGCGGTCGGCGTCGACGGCCCAGTCCTCCCCGTGGGCCAGCAGTCCGTCGGTGTGCAGCGCGATCGTGCTGCCCTCCGCGAGAGCCAGCTCGACCGCCTCGAAGGCCGGTCCGCCGGTGCCGAGCGGCGGACCCACCGGCAGGTCGACGAAGCTGACGGTGCCGTCGGGCAGGATCACGGCGGGCGCCGGGTGGCCCGCGGCGGCCATCGAGCACTGTCCGTCGACGGGGTCGTAGACCACGTACACGCAGCCGCTGCCGACGGAGCGGAACGTTTCGACACCCGGCACGTCCGGTTCCAGGCCCTCCTCGTGGGCCGCCCGGGCGACCAGGTCGTCGAGGTGCCCGAGCACCTCCTCCGGCGGCAGGTCCAGTGCCGCGAGGGTGCGGACGGCGGTGCGGAGCCGGCCCATCGCCGCCGCCGCGTCGATGCCGTGGCCGGGCACCTCGCCGACGACGAGGGCGCCCCGCGCGCCGGACAGCGGGACGAGGTCGTACCAGTCGCCGCCGAGTCCGGTCAGCTCGTCGGCCGGCCGGTAGCAGGCGGCGGCCTCCACCGCGCCCTGCTCGGGCAGCCGGCGCGGCAGCAGGCTGCGCTGCAGCACCAGCGCGGCGTCGCGCTCACGGGTGTAGCGGCGGGCGTTGTCCACGCAGACGGCCGCCCGCGACACCAGGTCCTCGGCGAGGCTCAGGTCGTCCTGGTCGAACGGCTCCTGGCGGCGGCGCCGGAAGAAGGCGGTGACGCCGAGGGTCACGCCCCGCGCGCGCAGCGGCACGATCACCACGCTGTGCAGTCCGGACTCCAGGAAGGCCGTCTCCCGGCGGCCCGGTACGTCCGTCACCCACTCCCTGGCCAGCGGGTCGAGCCGCTCCTCGCGATAGGACTTGCCCGTGACCAGACAGCGGATCGGGGGCGAACCCGGCAGGTAGGCCGCCACCCCGCCGATCTCCACGACGGCTTCCGCGGCGCCGGCGTCCACCGACCGGTGGCCGCCCGGCGCAGCGGCACCGGCTGGGTGTCGTCCAGCGGCCCGGACGCCGGCTCGGCACCCCGCAGCACCGACTCCAGCAGGTCCACGCAGACGAGGTCGGCGAAGGCGGGCACGGCCACGTCGGCCAGCTCCTGCGCGGTCCGCACGACGTCCAGCGTCCGGCCGATCTGCTCGCCGGCCCGGTCGAGCAGGGCCACGCGCTGCCGGGCGCGGTACCGGTCGGTGATGTCGATGACCGTGTAGTAGACGCCCATCGGGTGGCCGTGGTCGTCCTCGAGCCGGCTGAACGACATCATGTGCGCGGTCTCCCGGTGCGGTGCGGTGCGGAGCGGATGGTGCCCACATGCTCGTAGCCGATCACCGGCTCGCCGGTCCTGAGGACGTGCAGCATCTGCGCCTCGATCCCCGTGGAGTCCAGACCGGGCTGGATCTCCGCGAGCCGCCGCCCCAGCCGGTTCTCGGCCGGTCCGCCGCCGAACTGCGTCAGGGCGGCGTTCGACCACACGCAGCGCAGATCGCCGTCCACGATCGCCATGCCGACCGGCGAGCTGGTGACCACCTGCTCCAGGACCGTGCGGCTCATGTCCCAGCCGGGCGCCCCGGCCAGGTCGGACAGCAGGACCAGCCAGCGTGCGAAACCGCCCGACTCGACGGCCGGGGTGATGCGGACCATGACCTTCACCGGCTGCCCGTCCCCGCGCCGGGCGGTCAGCAGGCCCATCCAGCCGCCGTCCTCGCGGCAGCGCTCGATCAGTTCCGGCACCCGAGCGGCGTCCCGGGGGGTCAGCAGCCCCCTGACGTCTCTGCCGACCACCTCGGAGGCGTGGTAGCGCAGCAACTGCTGGGCTCCCCTGGTCCAGCTCGTCACCACGCCCTGTGCGTCCAGCAGGAAGGGCACGGCATCAGCCACGTCGAACCGCTGCCGAGCGACGCTCCGCTCCTCGTGTATGCCCACGGCCGACCTCTCCGTCGTCGAGAGTGGTCTACCACCACATGTCTCAATCTTCGCCCTTCCGGCTCACGGGAGCCCTGCCGACGGGAGCCGAGAGCGGAAGGCGAGAGCGGAAGGGGAAGGCGAGAGCGGAAGGGGAAGGCGAGAGTGGAGGGTGAAGGCGAAAGGGGGAGGTGAAGGCGAAAGGCGAAGGCGAGCGGGGGACACGCGGGAGACGCGGGAAGGCCCGGCCGGGGGGGGGGGGGGGGGGGGGCGGGGGGGGGCGGCGGGGGGGTGGGGGGGCCCGGGGCGGGCGCCCCCGCGGGCCGCCACTCCCAGGGGGCGGGCCGCCCCC